>NZ_JAKZEQ010000038.1:0-33226 GCF_022549155.1 Lactiplantibacillus sp. ME-2 | reverse complement strand
TAAGTGATTGCTTTGGGCTTTTTAATTTCTGTTCGGATTAATTATAGAATTTGCCGGGTTATTAAGTTTTATTGCACTGGGAACAGTATTAGCTGGCTGCGGCAGTAGCAGTGCTAGTAGTAAGGATACATCTAAAACCTATAAGTATGGTGAAGTAACGATACCAGCTAAGGACGGTTCTATTTGTAATGCGCCAAATTATATCGCGTATGAGAAGGGGTTCTTTAAGAAAAATGGTATCAAGGCCAAACTAGTAGCGAACCCGCGGGATATCAGTGACCTAGAAGCGGGTTTTGCGAGTGGCAAATATGACGCGCAAAATGGTGATTTTCAATACTTACCTGCGATTCAAAACGGGGCGCAAATCAAAGCTGTTGGTGGAATCCACCAAGGCTGTATCAAGTTGCTGGTTCCGAAAAACTCAAGCATTAAGAGTGTTAAGGACTTAAAAGGCAAGACGATTGGGATTCCGGCTCAGGGTTCAACACCACAATACGTGACGTCCATTGCACTTCAACATGCGGGTATTGATCCGAAGACGGGAGTAACGTGGAAGGTTTACAGCACTGATCTATTGGCAAAGGCGGCTGAAAAGGGGCAGGTCGATGCAATTGGGACGGTCGATCCGTATGCTTACCAAGCACAAAAGGAATCTGGGTTTAAGACCATTATTGATAATAATAACAATAGTGGCAATGCTAAGATGGCTGCAATGGGAATGAAATCAAAGGGTGCTTGCTGTTACTTGTACGTTTCGAGCAAGTTAGTCAAAGAGAATCCAGCGAAGGCTAAGGCCATTGTCCGTTCATACAAACAAGCCGCTGCTTGGATCAATAACCATCCTGAAGAGACAGCAAAGATTGAATTAAATAAGGGGTATGTCTCCAAGACGAAGTTTATCAATGTGAAGAATGTGACCCAGATCTTGAAAGATGAACATTTTGAACTAAATCTTAAGACAGGTAAAGAAGATTTAAGTTATTATATCAAGCAATTGAAGCAAGCAGGGTATTTGAAGAAGAATACGAATAACAAGCAATTGTTGAAACAAGCTTATTGGTATCCAGATTTATCTAAGAACTAAGTTCAAGGAGGTAGAATAGTATGCAAATAACAGCAGTCCAATTGAGTCGAAAAAAAGCTGTGCAGGCAGCTAAGACAACTGGCCGTTATTGGAAGCCCTGGCACTTGACCTGGAACATTGTTAGTTTAGTCGTATTAGCAATTGCGTATTTTGAAAACCAATTGGTTGTATCACAGGAAACCGTTAATAATCAGACGTATCATTGGTTTTTAGGTGGGTACTTTGCTTATTTATTGATTGTTACGCTGATTGGCGCAGTTACAAATGGTCGAATTCGCCGGTATAATGGACATTTTGCCCAGTTGAACGTTTCGTTAGTTGGCTTGCTGATCGTGCAGGATCTTCTGACCGAAAAGTTGGCTGTTCTAGAACAGCCTTTCTTCGTGAGCTTTGCACAAATCTTGGACCAGATGCGCGAAAATGCCGGCTTGCTCTGGGCTTCGACGTTGTCATCATTAGCGCTTTGGTTGATTAGTTTTGTGATTGGGACCATTCTTGGAATCTTACTTGGTTTGGGCATGGGACGCTATCGTGAGTTTAACTACTGGGCATTCCCCTACTTGAAGGTCATCGGGATTATCCCTGCGGCTGCATGGATGCCGCTGACGATGGTCATCTTTCCGACTAGTTACACGGCCGAAGTCTTCTTGATTGCCTTCTCGGTTTGGTTTCCAGTGGCCTTCATGACGATTGGTGGCGTTCAAGGGATTAGCAAGGAATACTTCGAATCAGCAAAGACCTTAGGATTTAGTGAGTGGCAGATTATCCGCAAAATTGTCCTTCCCGGAGCGTTGCCAAGTATCTTTACTGGCGTTTATACGGCAATGGGATTGTCGTTTACAATGCTGGTAATTTCCGAGATGATTGGTGCTAAGGTCGGACTGGGCTGGTTTATCAACTGGGCAAAGGGTACCGGGAATTATACACAAGTCTATGCGGCAATTGTGATTATGGCGATTCTGTTTTCAGTGTTATTTGCGGTGTTTACCAAAATTCAAGATTACTGCCTACGTTGGCGTGATGGTGCTCACTAGAAAGGAGCTTATAAGATGGGATTACTTGCAGTTCAACATGTTAATCAGCGGCTTCAAGACAATGATGGTCATCAGATCGACGTGCTAGATGATATTGATTTCACCGTCAATCCGGGTGAGTTCGTAGCAATCATTGGGCCGTCTGGTTGTGGTAAGACCACGTTACTACGCCTGATTTCTGGATTAGACCATCCCGCTAGCGGTCAGCTAACGATCGATAATCAGCAGATTAAGCGACCAGATAATTCTCGCGGTTATGTTTTCCAACATGGCAGCCTTTTTCCATGGTCAACAATCAAGGAGAATATTAGTGTCGGCCTGAAAGTGACGCGTGGTCGGCATTATGACCACCAATTGGTCGACCATTATATTGAATTGATGGGGCTAAAATGCTTTGAAAATGCTTATCCGCATCAGGTTTCTGGTGGGATGGCCCAACGAGCTGCCCTCGCGCGGTCAATTATCATGAACCCGCAGCTCCTACTTTTGGATGAGCCGATGGGGGCTCTTGATGCGTTTACACGTGCGGATATTCAGAATGTCATCGAACAGGTTTGGCAGCAGACACAGACGACGATGATTTTAGTTACTCATGATATCGATGAGGCAGTCTACTTGAGTGACCGAATTATTGTGATGACGCCTCGTCCTGGGAGAATCAAAGAAATTGTGACAAATCCATTACCACATCCACGGTCACGGTTGAGTGTCGATTTTGCTGAATTTCGGCATCGGATTCAAGATAAATTAAACTTTGGCGCTCATGATGGACAGGTTGCTGGGTGATGACTAAAAAATGCTTATCAAGATGATTGGCGAGATACCAGTCTTGATAAGCATTTTTGCTGTGAAAAAACAGGATCGCATGGTGGTGAGCTTGATATGGCCATCCAGGGGACTTCGTTAGTTGGACTAAGTACGAAGAAGCAGGCTTATTCGCTTACCATCGTTGTCGTACTGGCCAATAGGGTCTTAAGCGTATCAATCGCCGTAATCAATGGTTGTCCATGATTCAATGCAGCGATAGCCACGGGATTATCAGGTTGGTCATTAAGCGTGAAACCCACTGCTTTAGTCTTTGCAGGCCAATCAGTCGTGTTAGCGATTGTTGTGACGGTGAGGTGGTTAGCCGCGAACAGTTCCTGGACCGCGGGTTGCGCCACAGTGGCAATATCGGTGATGAGACCATCCACGGTTTGCCAAGTCTCTAAGTGATAACTATCAGCCATGGCGGCATGCCAAGCGGTCGTGAAAGTCGGGCCGATACCAAGAGTCTCACCAGTTGATTTCATCTCAGGACTTAAAACGACTGGTGATTGTGGCAATTTATTGAAAGAGAAGACTGGGGCCTTTATAGCAATTTGTTGTGGAGCGGGTGTCAAGAGTCCGGGGACTAGGCCAAGGGTTGCTAAACTTTGACCGAGAATTATCCGGGTTGCCAATTGTGCCAGTGGCAAGTGAGTAACCTTGCTCATGTAAGGAACTGTTCGACTTGCCCGCGGATTAACGTCGATTACGTAGACATCATCGGTGACGACGAACTGAATGTTCATCATACCGACACAGTGGAGGTGTTGTGCTAATTTGGTGGCAATGGTGACGATCTTATCTTGAACAGCAGGGCTGAGGTGCTGTGGTGGATAGACTGTAATGGAATCGCCAGAATGAACGCCAGCACCTTCAATATGTTCCATGATTCCTGGAATGAAGCACGACGTTCCGTCGGAGAGAACGTCAACTTCACACTCGGTTCCCGCCAAGTATTGGTCCATTAAGATAGGCGCACCATGGCCAGCTGCCACCGCTGATTTAATAACTGGCGTGAGCTCATGATCGTTATGAACGATTGCCATGGCCCGGCCGCCGAGTACAAAGCTTGGCCGTACGAGTAAGGGGTAACCGATTGCGTGAGCTGCTTGACGGGCACCGGATAACTCAGTTACGGTCGTTCCAGCGGCTTGGGCAATCTTTAGTAGACGTAAACAGTCCGCAAAAGATTGCCGGTCTTCGGTCAAATCGGTAGCGGACACACTGGTTCCTAGGACGGTGACTCCTAATTTAGTTAGCTGATGGGCAAGGTTGATCGCAGTTTGGCCCCCAAATTGAACGATGACGCCCGCGGGTTGCTCCAACGCAATGATTGGCATCAAACGTTCGATTGTTAGTGGCTCGAAATAAAGCTTATCCGAGGTAGAAAAGTCGGTGGAGACCGTCTCGGGGTTGTTATTGACGACGATTGCATGGTAGCCAGCTTGTTGAATGGCCTTGACACAGTGAACGGTGGTGTAGTCGAATTCGATGCCTTGTCCGATTCGAATGGGGCCTGATCCGAGTACTAAAATACTGTGTCCTAGTGGGTGACTCTCGTTAGTTTGTCCAAAAGCAGTGCTGTAAAAATATGGTGTAACACTGGCAAATTCACCAGCACACGTATCGACCATTTTATAAACGAAGGGTAAATCAGCAGTCATGGCAGCAATGGTCGCTACCGAAGTTTGGGCATAATGCGCCATGGTCGCCAGACTCACACCGTACTTTTTCGCCGATAAGAGGTGTTGGGACGTCGGCACTTGCTTGATATTCCGGATGAGTTGGGCGATGTGCTGTAACTTACTCAAGAAAAATGGCGTGATTTGCGTTAGCGTCGCCAATTTTGCTAACGGCCAACCCGCTTGCAGCGCCGCCAATAGATAGAAGAGCCGCTGATCTGTCGGGTGGGTCAATTGGTCGATATATTCAGTCGTGGTGACGTGGTGGTCAGGGGTCAAGGAAGCTTGGGTCTTGGGATCGATTTCAAGCGAAGCAATCGCCTTGAGCGTGGCTTCCTCCAAGGTTGACCCAATCGCCATGACCTCCCCCGTGGCTTTCATCTGTGTTCCCAAGTGAGCGTCGGCCGTTGGAAACTTGTCAAACGCAAACCGGGGGATTTTGGCAACCACATAGTCTAAAGCTGGTTCAAAGGCCGCATAGGTTGTCTGCGTGACTGGATTCTTGATCTCAGATAAATTTAGACCAATTGCGATATCGGCTGCAATTTTGGCAATTGGATATCCCGTCGCTTTAGAAGCTAGCGCCGATGAACGACTGACCCGCGGGTTCACTTCGATGACGTAGTACTGACGACTATTCGGGTCTTGAGCGAGTTGAACGTTGCACCCACCTCTAATGTCGAGGGCTTCCACAATCGTCAAAGCTGCCGTTCGTAGCTGCTGATATTCAGTGTCAGTCAAAGTCTGAACGGGGGCATACACGATAGAATCGCCAGTGTGAATACCGACCGGATCGAAGTTTTCCATGGAACAGACGATGATCTTGGTACCCTGATTATCACGCATGACTTCGAATTCAATTTCTTTGAAGCCGGCGATACTTTGTTCAATCAGGCACTCGGTGACGGGGGACATGGTCAGCCCCCGCTGTAACGTTTGGGTCAATTCGTCGGCATTATTGGCAATGCCACCACCTGAACCCCCGAGTGTAAAGGCTGGACGAACAATGACCGGATAACCGATTTTTTCAGCAAACGACAATGCACTGGTCACGTGGTGAACAGTGGTACTTGCTGGAATCGGTTGATGGAGCCGCTTCATAAGTGCTTTAAATGCTGCCCGGTCTTCAGCTTGATTGATGGTGGCTAGGGAAGTTCCTAGCAGTTGGATCTTCAACTCATTAAGAACGCCAGCCTGATCTAACGCCATCGCTAGGTTCAATCCGGTTTGTCCACCAAGTGTCGGGAGCAAAGCATCAGGGTGGGTGGCCCGCAGAATTTTAGTGACACTGGTCAAAGTCAGAGGTTCTAAGTAGACTTCGTCGGCGGTGGCCGTGTCAGTCATGATGGTTGCTGGGTTTGAATTGATCAAAATGACATGATAGCCGGCTGCTTTAAGGCTTAGACAAGCCTGAGTACCGGCATAGTCGAACTCAGCGGCTTGACCGATTTTGATTGGACCAGAACCGATGACAGCAATCGAATGAATGGCATTGTTTTTAGGCATTAACAACCGCCTCCTTTTGAATTGTTAGTAAGAAATCATCGAAAAATTGCCCAGCTTCCTGGGGCCCCGGGTGTGCTTCGGGATGGAATTGCACCGACATTACGGCCTGGTGCGGTAGGCGCAAGCCTTCAATGCTGCCGTCATTTAATTCAGTGTGCGTGACGATCAGCGGGGTGCCCTTGATCGATGCCGGATCGACGGCGTAATCATGATTTTGAGAAGTCATGATAATACGACCGTCAGCGCAGGCTTGTACCGGATGGTTTAGCCCGTGGTGACCAAAGGAAAGCTGGTAAGTCTGAGCACCATAGGCGAGCGCAATCAACTGATGACCAAGGCAAATGCCAGCCAGCGGATAACGTTGTGCGAGTTGGCGAATGGTCGCTAAGTAAGTGTGATAGTCAGTCGGATCACCGGGACCGTTGGATAACAAAATTCCGTCAGGGTGATACGCGGCCACGGCCTTGAGACTAGCTGTAGGTGGAAGGACAACAACGTCCGCGCCCCGGGCTTGCAATTCAGCGGTGATAGCTGCTTTTTCACCAAAGTTGAGAATCGCGACGCGTGGACGGATGGTGGTCGTCGCTACTGGGAGGGGGGTAGCCGTTAGTGCTTGGGGTGCGAATGTGGCGAGTTGCGCTTCAAAATCAGTGATGGGATGATTGCTCAAGATTGCCATCTGGGCTCCCGTTTGACGAATGTGAATCGTTAGGTCACGAGTATCGACGCCTTCAATGCCGGCTACATGGTGGATTGTCAGAAAACTTGCCAGTGATTGGCGACTAGTATAGTGATCATTAAAAGTGGCCAGCTCGTGAACGATGATGGCTTGTGCGCCAATCGTTGGTGCCTGGGCCACGGTCGGATCGATACCATAATTACCAATTAATGGGTAAGTGAAGGCAATCATTTGATTTAGGTAGGATGGATCAGTCAATGTTTCCTGATAACCCGTCATTCCCGTATTGAAGATGATGCGCCCCGCAGCCTCTAGCTGGCAATCCCCAATTGCCGTTCCAATCCACTGTGTGCCGTCTGCTAAAGTTAAGTATTTGTTCATCCCAATCGCACCCTTTCTGATAATTTGGTTAAAATTTCATTTTAGTTAATGGGATAAGTAAACATCATTTTATTGTGAATGTCAATTAAAAATACATATTAAGTGCATAAATAACTGAATAAAGCTAAAAATATGCAATTAATAGAATAAAAGTGAATATTTTTTCAATAAAGCTTGCAATTTAAAAGCGATGAGAATATAGTGTGAATCATACTTTTTGCATGAACATGCAGCTAATACACTATTTTTGAATATTTGAGGTGATTATATGCAAGTCGCGCTAGTTGGCGTTACGGGGTACAGTGGCATGGTGTTGTACCGGCTTTTGAAACAACATCCCGAGATCGACCGCATCCAATTATACGGGCACGTGGGAGCAACTACGGTGGCATTAAAGACGGTGGCAGCCATGTACCAGAAAGAAACGGCGGTTATTCGACCATTCGATGCGACGGCAATCATGCGCGATAACGCGATTGTGTTCTTTGCGACATCAGCGGGTATCACGCGACAATTGGCATTACCATTCATCGCTGCTCATTTTCCAGTCATCGATTTATCTGGTGACTTCCGCTTGCATGATCCAGAGCAATATCAGCGGTGGTACCAACGTGATCCAGCACCGGCGACCGCTTTGGCACAGGCGAGCTACGGCTTAGCTGATATGCCGGCGCCGTTGTCCACCTACATTGCGAATCCCGGCTGTTATGCGACTGCTACGTTATTAGGACTAGCGCCACTTGCTCAGCAGCAGTTGGTCGAACCGACTTCGATTGTTGTGGATGCTAAGTCCGGCTTATCTGGTGCTGGCAAACGAGCGACAGCTGCGAGTCATTACGTCGCTGTGAATGATAATTTGAGTTTATATAAGTTGAATCAACATCAACATATCCCTGAAATGATGCAACAGTTACAGCAGTGGTGGTCCGCGATTTCTGCGATTGAATTTACTACCACTTTGATTCCAGTAACGCGTGGGATTATGACGACGATTTATGCCAAAGCGAAGTCAGCATTGACAACGACGCAGGTCCGCGCTGCTTTTACCGCGACCTATCATGAGCAGCCGTTCGTGCAAGTGCTACCAACGGGGATGCCGACGCTCAAGGACGTTGTTGGGTCTAATAACTGTGCGTTAGGCGTTGATTATAATCCGGTCACGAACACCATCGTGGTTGTGAGCGTCATTGACAATTTGATGAAAGGTGCTGCGGGGCAGGCCGTTCAGAATTTTAATCGCTATTTTGATTTCGCGGTTACGGCCGGATTACCGACGTTACCTGTATTTCCCTGATAAGGTGCAATAAGAGAGGAAGTTATGCAGATGCAAGTTTTAACGAATACGAAGTTTGAAACGGTTGCCTTTCAGTGGCCGGCAGGTTTTTACAGTGATGGCATTCATATTGGTCTTCGTCGTCATAAAAAAGATTTTGGTTGGCTATTTTCAAAAGTGCCTGCCAGTGCGGCTGGAACTTATACGACGAATCAGTTTCAGGCAGCACCAACTAAGTTAACTAAACAGATGATCGACCAGGGCCACCAATTACAGGGACTGCTGCTGAATAGTGCAATCGCCAATTCTTGTACTGGCGATCAGGGGTGGCAGAATGCGCTGCAAGAACAAGCCTGGTTAGCGAATAAACTAAACGTGGCGCCGAACTTGATTGGCGTTGCTTCAACTGGGCTGATTGGTGCTCAGTTACCCATGGATAAAATCAAAAACGGCTTGCCGCAATTGACACCAACGAAGAGTGACGCGGTGACCCACGCCGTGTTAACGACAGACCAGCATCCAAAAACCGTCTGTGTGCAGTGTGAACTCAGCGGCCAGTTAGTTACCTTGACCGGTTTTGCCAAAGGTTCTGGAATGATTCATCCCAAGATGGCAACCATGCTTGGTTTTGTCACCACTGATGCCCAAATAGATGGGCCAGTTTTACAGGACATGCTAAGTACTAACGTTGATCAGACATTCAATCAAATTACTGTTGACGGTGACACGTCTACTAATGACATGGTGGTCACGTTGGCAAATGGTCTGGCAGATAATCCGAGTTTACAAGCGGGTACCACCGACTATGATATTTTTAATCAGGCGTTGCACTATGTCTTAGGCCAACTTGCCAAGCAAATTGCCGCTGACGGTGAGGGTGCGACCAAGTTAGTCGAATGTAATGTGGTCCACGCCGCTACAACGTTTGATGGTCAGCAAATCGCCAAAGCAATTGTTGGCTCTAACCTCGTTAAGGCGGCCATTTTCGGTGAAGACCCGAATTGGGGGCGAATCATTAGCACGATTGGCGCCACTGATGCAGACATCGATGTGGCGACGGTCGATATTGAAATGAACGGCGTTTTACTTGTTCAACAAAGTCTGGCCGTTGACTTTGATATGGCAGCGGTGCAGGCGACCTTACGTGATAACCAGATTATGATCGATGTTGATTTACATCACGGTACAGCAAGTGGTCAGGCTTGGGGTTGTGACTTGACTTACAACTACGTCAAAATTAACGCGAGCTATCATACTTAAACGGAGGTGGTGAAAATGACAAAATTAATTGTAATTAAGATTGGGGGCCAGGCGATTAGCCAATTGAGTACCACTTTCTTTGACCAAATCGCACAGTGGTACCAACAGCATTATCAGATTCTGATCGTACACGGTGGGGGGCCAATGATCAATCGACTGACGAATCAGCTTGCTTTGCCCGTGCATAAGGTGAACGGGTTGCGGGTGACGGATGCGGCGACCTTAGTGCTCACCAAGTTGGCCCTGCTAGGAGATGTGCAACCAGCCTTACTTGCAAAATTAACGCAACATCACCTACCTGTGTTGGGGCTCAATGCGGCGGATAATCAGTTACTAACTGGTGAATTGATTGATTATCGACAGCTAGGGTATGTCGGTCGGCTCACCGCTGTCAATCAAGTGCAATTAATGCAATTGTTGGCTCATCATATCGGTATTTTGGCCCCTTTAGCCTTAACCGAGACGGGACAATGGCTCAATGTCAATGCGGATATGGCAGCGACCGTGCTAGCCCAACAACTACATGCTGAAAAATTGGTTTTGCTAACCGATGTCCCGGGAATTATACATCACGGTAATGTGATGACATCACTATCGCCACAACAAGCTCAGCAATTGATTCGAACAGCTGTGATCACCGCGGGAATGCAACCCAAAGTTCAAGCTGCAATTGCCGCGATTCAGACGGGAGTCAAGCAGGCTATTATTACGAATGCAATCGATCAACCAGGAACCGCAATTATTCAGGAGGTGGCCGTATGACCATGCAACACGTGTTTCCAACCTATCAACGTTTTCCATTTGCCATTACGGATGGTCAGGGCGTTCATCTGACTGATAATCATGGCAAGACGTATTTAGATTTTACGGCGGGAATCGGGGTCTGCAACTTTGGGTATCACCAACCACAAATTCAGGCGGCCGTCACCCAGCAGTTGACGTATATCTGGCATACGTCGAATTTATACGAAAATGAATTACAAGATGCCGTTGCCGGCCTGTTAGCGAATGGTGAAGAGCGACTCGTATACTTTGCAAATTCCGGAACCGAAGCCAATGAAGCTGCATTAAAACTCGCACGGAAGTACACGGGTAAAACCGGCATCTTAGCTTTTCAGCATTCATTTCACGGTCGAACCTATGGCGCTATGTCGATGACGGGCAATCCTCATATTCAGGCTGGCTATGCGCCATTAGTGCCTGGCATCACGTTTGCAACCTATAATGACGACGCGGCTTTGGACAAAATCACACCAGAGTTGGCGGCCGTTATTTTAGAAGTCGTTCAAGGTGAAGGCGGCGTCTTTGCGGGACAAACAGCTTGGTTACAAGCGGTTAATGCGAAATGCCAAGCAACGGGTGTTTTGTTGATTATTGATGAGGTGCAGACGGGAATCGGTCGGACTGGTTACCGGATGGCCTATGAAGGTTACGGCCTGGATCCTGATATCTACACGGTCGCCAAGGGCTTAGCGAATGGCTTGCCAGTGGGGGCAATGGTTGGTCGGCGGCAATTAGCTACTGCCTTTGGTCCGGGCAGCCATGGCTCGACGTTCGCCGGTAATGCTGTTGCTATGGCGGCAGCAAAACGTGTCTTGACCCAATTAACACCGGCGCTGTTAACGACGGTTCGAGCCCATGCCGAACTTGTCTGGCAAGCCCTAGCGACTCAAGTCGAACCGATACCGGTAGTGAAACAAATCACGGGGAAGGGCCTAATGATTGGAATCCACTTAGATGAACAAATCCCGGTTAATCAAGTCATTACCCGGCTACAAGTAGAAGGCTTATTGACGTTATCAGCTGGCGATAATACGTTACGTTTGTTACCCCCAATTGTGATGCAATCGGCCGATTTATTAGCTGGGATTGCCTTGATTGCAAAGGTACTGACAACTTTGACAACGGAGGTCACGACGAATGAATAATCAATTTGAAGGTCGGTCATTCTTGAAGGAAATCGACTATACACCAACAGAATTAGCTTACTTAATTGACTTTGCTAGTCACTTGAAGACCCTTAAAGCACACCATATCCCACACCCTTATTTACAAGGAAAAAATATTGCGTTGCTGTTTGAAAAAACGTCGACACGGACACGTTCTGCGTTTACTGTGGCGGCTAATGATCTGGGCGCGAATCCAGAGTTTTTGGGTAAAGACGACATCCAATTCGGGACGAAGGAGTCAGTTGTTGATACGGCGAAAGTACTGGGGTCCATGTATGATGGTATTGAATTTCGGGGCTTTAAACAAAGCACGGTCGAAGACTTAGCGACCTATAGTGGTGTGCCAGTCTGGAACGGATTGACCGATGAGTGGCACCCGACGCAGATTTTAGCGGATTTTTTAACATTAAAGGAACATTTTGGTCATTTAAAAGGGTTGACGTTAGCGTACGTTGGTGATGGTCGCAATAATATGGCTAATAGTTTACTTGTGGCGGGAGCGATGCTCGGCATCAATATCGCTATCGGGGCCCCGGTAGCGTTACAGCCAGCCCCAGCAGTGGTCGCGTTGGCCCAACAGTATGCGCAGGCAGCTGGGAGCACGGTCGTGATTACGGCTGATCCGCAACAAGCCGTTACTCAGGCTGATGCGCTTTATACGGATGTCTGGGTCTCAATGGGCGAGCAGGTCGACTATGGTGAGCGGATCAAGCAACTATTGCCGTTTCAAATTAATACTGCGTTGCTCGCAGCTACTGGCAAGTCATCGACGATTGTCATGCATTGCTTACCAGCACTACACGATCTAAAGACGCAGCTGGGAGCCAAATTAGGCGAACAGTACGGAATGACGGCGTTTGAAATTACGGATGATGTCTTCCAGAGTAAGCAGGCGGTCGTCTTTGAAGAGGCCGGCAACCGGATGCCAGCAATTAAGGCGGTAATGGCGGCTACATTAGGTAACTTATTTATTCCTACCAGCATTTTCAATTAGCAAGCTTGCGGGAACTACTAGAGCGTGCTACGATTATATTCGCTTTGTTTCAATCAATACGTGGTTCGTAACCATCCCACGTTAAAAAAACTAGGAGGAATTAAGCGAATGACACAATCAAAAATTCGACCATGGATTATCAACGCCCTAGTCGCTGCAATGTATGTTGTACTATGCCTAGGCCCCGCAGCTTTTAGCTTGGCATCGGGCGCAATTCAATTCCGCGTTTCTGAAGGGTTGAACCACTTAGCCGTGTTCAATCGCAAGTATATTTGGGGAATTGTTGCTGGCGTTATTTTGTTTGACGCTTTTGGTCCCGGTGCGAGTCTCCTCAACGTTCTCTTTGGTGGCGGCCAATCATTATTAGCCCTGCTGGTATTGACGTGGTTGGCCCCTAAATTGAAGACGGTTTGGCAACGGATGTTACTGAATATCGCGCTATTCACCGTTTCGATGTTTATGATCGCACTGATGATTACCATGATGAGTAGTGGTGTCGCTTTCTGGCCGACGTATCTAACAACTGCTTTATCAGAGTTGATTATCATGAGTATCACTGCGCCAATTATGTACAGCTTGGATCGGGTCTTGCACTTTAGTGACCGGATTCAGTAGGGTGTGACTGAATTTAATATTAAGAACGACCGGCGTAGTATGTGAAGATGGTTTTTCGCATATTACGCCGGTCTCTTATTTATTCATTTAATGAAATGTGGTTAATTTGATTTTTGGTTGATTATTTTGAAATGGTCAACGCGTTTTGGATTGTTAACTGCTCGGCAGCAATGATCGTCCTAATTCGAACTGTTTTCAGCAGTCTTAAGCTGGTCGCTTTTGAACTGAAAATTCATCTCATAAAAAAAGCCCCAAGGTAACCTCGGGGCAACTGTGATTATTCAGCTTGTAAATCTTCCACTTCGATGACTTTAAATTGTTTGCGATTCAAGTTGTCGATAATTCGTTTGAGCTTTTCACTGTCGACATTTTCTGGCAAGGTAAAGAGCGTCCGATAACCGAGTGTCCCGTTTTGGACGTCTAAGGTCAGGCAGCCGGCGATTGAAGTATATTTCGTGATAATCTTAGCCATGGCTGCAAGATCACCACGTTCACCAACGGAGACAACTGTTAAAACATAGCTACCAACATTAACGTTCCAAGATTGTGAGAGCATGTCGAGCAGACGCGTATGAGTGAGAATGCCATAGAAATAGCCGTGTTCATCGAGCACCGCAATGTATGGCAAATCTTTGATGGAGAAGAAGATGTTGTAGAAGGCGGAGTCGACTTGAATCGTTTTCGTGGCATTTTTAAGCAGGGTCGTCACGGGAAGCGACATGTCGCCGCCCCGTGACTTGTGCCGATAGATGTGCATCTTATAGATGTTGCCGCGAAAGATATGACCGGTTTCATCTAAGATTGGAATACAGCGGAAGCCGGAATCCTCCAAGACTTTTAAGGCGTCCTCTAAGGTCGCGTCCGCCGTAATGGTGACGAGGCGTTCTTTAGGCTTTACGAGTGTTTTTAATAGCATAGCAGTTGGTCCCCCAGATTTATTAGTTTGTTTTAATAAATAATACCATAAAACGACCGCTTACACGTATCATTATGACATCAAACGACGGCTAAAAGGGATGAAAAAGCCGGCCTGATAACATTCAGACCGGCTTGGTTAAATTAGATTTAAATTAGAAAACAATGACTGGTGTTCCGACTGGCACGGCAGCAAAAACTTTTTTCATGACAGAAGGTGGGGTGTTCACACAACCATGCGAGCCGTGCTTCTTGTACCAAGTACCACCATATTGAGTTTGCCATGAAGAATCGTGAATTCCTTCGCCAGTGTCATCGAACGGCATCCAATAAGAAACTGGTTGGGAATAACTTGAGCCATCGTCATTATCACCTTTAAGGGTCGCGTTCTTTTCCTTATTCCAGATGTACCAAACACCCGTTGTTGTAGCGTGTTTACCAGGCTTTCCAGTAACGATGTCCGTTGAAACTTTGAGCTTCCCATCAACGTAGACGTACATATGCTGATTTTCTTTATCAACTTCGACGTAGGTGTTGCCGATGTCGGTGCCCTTGTTGTTATATCCGGAACCACTGGTGATTGGTGAGCGGGTAAAGTCCTTGCCTTTCAAAATTTCAGTAGCAAGGGCTTTGGCCTCTGCTTCGGTCTTAATGGTCCAGCCATAAAACCCACCGCTGACGGATACGGTCCCACGCGCCGTACTCTTGAACTGACGCGTCGTATGATAGGTATGATACTTATCATTCAATTGCTTCACGTAAGTCAGAACAGCGTTTTGGTCTAAACTTACTTTGCCTTGCTTATCGATTTTAATCCAACTGAGAATTAGGTCGTGAGGAATCGTGAATTTATGACCGTTGATATTATAGGTGGCCTTTTCGGTAGCGTATTTCGCTGATTTTACTTTGGCCGTCTTTAAACTAGCACTCGTGCTGGTAACGGTCGGAGTGACGTAGGCGTCTTTAAGGGTGATATGACTGTCACCATTACTAATTGCTTTGGTGACGACCGTCTTAAGTTTAGCTTGATCTAATTCGGTTCCTTGAACTTCTTTCTTAATCTCAACTTGGTTATGTTGATAAACTAACTTGGCGTTTTCAGTTTTTGTTCGTTTGGTTTGATTGGCAGTCGTGGTGATTTTTTGTAGTAGGGTTTTCAAATCAGTGTGATTGATGGTTAGTTGTCCAACCGCTGAGCTATCATCAGCCTGAGCCGATTGCAATAGTGCAAGGGGCCAACGCCAGTAGTTTTGTTTGGTCACTAATTTGGTTAAATCTTTTTTAGTATTGATTGTAATACCGGCTGATTTGCTGGTAAATGAGTACTTTGTTTGGCCGTTTTCAATAATTCGATAAGTGCGATGTTCTAAAGCGCGATTAACTTTCGGTGCTGCTTGAGCGGCGGTTTTACCACTGACGTCAACACCAGCGACCGACGTATTACTGAGGAACGTTTGTTGATGTTGCCAGATTAAGCTCGTGGCAACATATCCGATGACGAGGAGACCGAGGATACTGCCCCCAATCATAAGTCCACGTTTATGTTTCATAATTAAGTTGGTCCTCCATATATTCGTAATATTCTCACCTTATAACAGAAGTGAGATGAGTGCAAACTTCAAGGCCGGTAATCGTGATAAGAAAGTTTTAAAAATAGCCTTTAGTGCGTGTTGCGCTTTAATGAATCGCTAAGGTACCCTCAAGCAAACAAAAAAACGCCCGTCTGCTATAGACGAGCGTTCATCATACATTTAATCGTATGAAATGATTATTTATTTTCTAATTCAGCTAAACCGTCGTTAAGCACTTTTTTCAAAGTTGCGGCGGAATCTTGCATCTTCTTGAGTTCGTCAGCTGAAAGTGGTGATTCGATGATTTGTTTCAAACCAGTTCCACCAATCACAGCCGGAGTCCCGATATAAATGTCGTTTAAGCCGTATTGGCCGTCCATGTAGGCACCTACTGGTAAAACGGCATTTTCATCACGTAAAATGGCTTTGGAAATCCGCATTAAAGCAGTCCCGATACCGTAGAACGTGGCACCCTTCAAGTTGATGATGTCGTAAGCTTTGTTACGAACACCGTCTTCTAACTTGGCTAAATCTTCGTCAGAAACGCCTTGTTCCTTAGCGACATCGCGAACTGGACGTGTCCCGATGGTTGCAGTTGAGTAAGCAGCAAATTCAGAATCACCGTGTTCACCCATGATGTAAGCATCAACGGAACGAGGATCAACATTGAATTGTTTGCCTAACGCAACGCGTAAACGTGAAGAGTCTAAGGAAGTCCCTGAACCAATGACACGATCCTTTGGGAAACCTGAGAATTTCCAAGTAGCGTAAGTTAAGATGTCAACAGGGTTAGCAGCAACTAAGAAGATGCCGTCAAAGCCGGAGTCAACAACTGGTTTGACAATGGATGATAGGATATTTAAATTCTTGTTAACTAAGTCTAAACGTGATTCACCAGGCTTTTGAGGCGCACCGGCTGTAATAACAACTAAGTCAGCGTCCTTACAATCTGAATATTCGCCTGAGTAAATCTTCTTGGGAGCGGTGAATGCTTGGGCGTCTTCAAGATCAAGGGCGTCACCCTTTGTCCGATCTTTAACAACATCGACAATTACAAATTCTTCAGCAATTCCTTGTTGTGCCATGGCAAAAGCGTAACTAGAACCAACAGCGCCGTCGCCGACTAACACAACTTTTTGATGATTTGGCATGCTTGACAAAATAAGTCATCCTCTCGTAGTGAAAATTTAGTTTTTACGGTTAAAGTATACCATGTTTGTGCAAAATAAGTGTTAGATTGAGCATGCTTTTAATACAATTATTAACAATGTCCGCAAAACCCTTTGGCGGGCGTCAATAAGCCCTTTGTGGTATACTTATCGCACTTAATAAACGCTAACTTTTGAACACTTGACTGGCGGGCGCGTCGGTCACGGTGTGAGTAGTGGTGCCAATACGACTTAGGTGGTATCGTTACTCAGAGTTGCCGAATCGGGTCGATTACCGGTTCGGCCTGTTTTGGTATGCAAAGTAATAGGAGAAGATAAAATTATGAAAATGATCGTTGGGTTAGGCAACATTGGGCGGCAATATGCCCAGACACGTCATAATGTTGGTTTTATGATTGTGGACGAATTAGCTAGCAAACTAAACGTTACGTTTCAAACGAGTAAATTTGAAGCACAGGTGGCAACGGCTTTTCAAGACGGTGAGAAGATTTTACTGGTGAAACCCGCCACTTATATGAATGATTCTGGACGAGCGGTGGGACCGTTGATGAGCTATTACAATGTTGATCCTGCTGATTTGCTCGTTATACATGATGATTTAGATTTACCACTAGGAAAAGTACGCCTCAAACAAAAGGGATCGGCGGGTGGTCATAATGGCATCAAGAGCATTATTAGTCATGTTGGTGATCAGCACTTCAAGCGCGTTAAAGTTGGTATTGACCATCCTCAGAAGATGAGTGTTGTTGATTACGTGTTGGGGAAATTTACGCCAGCCGAAGTGGCGAAGTTTGACGATGCTAAGATTACGGCGCTAGCGGCGGTCGAAGCTTGGTTAGCAAATGATGATTTTGCGGCAGTTATGAATCAATATAACTAGCCCGGGAGGAAACGACAGAATGGATATTGAAACGATTGTTGAGCAAACGCCCGACTTTCAAACAATTTTAGCAGGTATCAACCCGCGTAGTCGGCAACTAATCACCGGATTGAACGGTTCGGCACGAACGGTTTATTTAAGCGCGCTATTTCACCAATTAACGCATTCATTACTGATCGTGACCGATAACGGTTTTCACGCGAGTCAGCTAGTGGATGATTTAACGAGTCTCTTAGATGAAGACCAAGTTTTTTTATTCCCAGCTGAAGAAATGATTGCGACGGAGGTTGCGACAAGTTCACCAGAGTCACGAGCGCAACGAGTCCAGGCTTTAAACGCCTTATTGCGTGACAGTCCGGCAGTGGTCGTGACCTCGGTTGCAGGTGCCCGGCGGTTCTTGCCGCCCGTCGCACAATTTCAAGCAGCCACGTTACCGGTAGCCGTTGGTCAAGATATTGATTTGGAAGACTTGCAGCGACAACTACACGACATGGGTTACGTTAAGGAAAAGTTAGTCGCACGCCCAGGAGATTTTGCGGTACGGGGCTCAATCGTGGATATTTACCCGTTAGATGCGGACTACCCTTTACGACTGGACTTCTTTGATACTGAAGTTGATACACTGAAGTATTTTGACCCGGAAACGCAACGTTCGGTGGAAAACTTGGATGAGTATACGATTTTACCAGCTACCGACTTTATCCTAACATCAGCTATGCTGCAGGCCGGGGCACAGCGTCTTAAAACGGCGATTGCGGCTGAAAATAAGAAACTCAAGCCAGCCGAACGCCAGACTTTGGCCGATAATTTAGCACAACCTTTAGCTGACATGGAAAAAGGAATTATCGGAAACGATTTATTATTATATGGCGATTATTTATACGACCGGAAAACGAGTATTTTTGACTATGTGGCCGCTGACGGGCTCGTTATCTTCGAAGAATATTCGCGTTTGCTTGATAGTGAACAGCAGTTATTAACGCAAGAAGCTGACTGGGTTACGGACCAATTGGCACATCACCGGGTGCTGGCAACTGCGAGTTACGGCAATGATATTCGGGATTTGCTCCGGGATGACCAACATGCACAACTCTTGATTTCGCTGTTTCAAAAGGGCATCGGCAACGTCAAACTAGCGCAAGTAACTAACGTGCGCACACGCCCGATGCAGGAATTTTTTGGGCAGCTCCCAGCGTTGAAGACCGAACTGGATCGGTGGCATAAGCTTAAACAGACGGTGGTCTTGATGGTATCAGAGGCTGAGCGTCTGACAAAGGTCAGTGATACGCTTGATGATTTTGAGATCGAAGCGGTCATGACTAAGGCCACTAATTTACAACCGGGTGCGGTTCAAATCGTGCAAGGTAGCTTGCAAAATGGATTTGAGTTTCCGGATGGTAAATTAGTCATCGTAACCGAGCAAGAAATGTTCAAGAAGGTGGCTAAGAAGCGTCCACGTCGTCAGACCTTGGCTAATGCCGAACGGTTGAAGAGTTATACGGATCTCAAACCCGGCGATTACGTCGTGCACGTCAATCACGGGATCGGAAAGTACGTTGGTATGGAGACGCTGGAAGTTGATGGTGTCCATCAAGACTACATTACGATTGCGTATCAAAATAATGCGAAGATCTTTATTCCCGTGACCCAGTTAAACCTAGTTCAAAAGTACGTTTCGTCAGAATCAAAGACGCCACGCATCAATAAGTTGGGTGGTACCGAATGGACGAAAGCGAAGCGCAAAGTCGCGGCGAAAATTGAAGATATCGCGGATGAACTAGTCGACCTGTATGCCAAGCGAGAGGCAGAGAAAGGTTACGCCTTTCCACCGGACGATAGTTATCAAGATGATTTCGATAACGATTTTCCGTACCCAGAGACGCCGGATCAAATTCGTAGTATTAATGAAATCAAGCATGATATGGAACGACCGAAACCGATGGACCGCCTATTGGTCGGCGATGTTGGTTATGGGAAGACGGAAGTCGCGTTACGGGCCGCGTTTAAGGCGATTGAGGCCGGCAAACAAGTGGCCTTTCTAGTGCCAACGACCATTTTAGCTCAGCAACATTATGAAACGATGCTGAATCGGTTTGAAGGCTACCCGATTAACGTTGGCATGCTGTCACGATTCAGAACAACTAAGGAAATGAAAGAGACGGTCCAACAGTTAAAGAGTGGTGAAATTGACATCGTGGTTGGTACGCACCGCTTACTGTCTAAGGACGTCGCGTTTGCTGATCTGGGCCTGCTCATTATTGATGAGGAACAACGGTTTGGGGTCAAGCATAAGGAACGACTGAAGGCCTTGAAGGCTAGTGTGGATGTCTTGACGTTAACGGCAACGCCGATTCCGCGAACATTACACATGTCGATGCTCGGTGTACGGGACTTATCAGTGATTGAGACGCCGCCAACGAACCGTTATCCGATCCAAACGTACGTCATGGAACAGAATTTTGGCGTCATTAAAGAGGGAATTGAACGAGAAATGCAACGTAATGGGCAGGTTTTTTATTTGCATAACCGGGTTCATGATATTGATAAAGTCGTTGCACAGATCAAAGACTTGGTTCCTGACGCGGCGGTGGCCCATATTGATGGTCAGATGCCTGAGTCACAACTCGAAGGGATTCTCTACGATTTCATTCGGGGTGAGTACGATGTGTTAGTGACAACAACGATCATTGAGACCGGGGTTGATATTCCAAACGTCAACACCTTATTTGTGGAAAATGCTGACCGGATGGGACTGTCACAGCTATACCAGTTGCGTGGCCGGATTGGTCGGAGTAGTCGGGTCGCCTATGCTTACTTTACTTATCAGCAAAATAAAGTTTTGACAGAAGTTGGTGAGAAACGGTTACAGGCCATCAAGGACTTTACGGAACTTGGATCTGGCTTTAAAATCGCGATGCGCGACTTGTCGATTCGGGGTGCTGGTAACTTGTTAGGTAAGCAACAGCACGGCTTTATTGACTCAGTTGGTTATGACCTCTATACCCAGATGTTGTCAGAAGCAGTGGCGAAGAAGCGTGGTCAGGCGGCTAAAGTTAAGACCGATGCCACGGTCGAACTTGGAATCGAAGCCTACTTGCCGACCAGCTATATTGAAGATGAACGGCAAAAGATCGAAATTTATAAACGGATTCGCCAGCTGGAGAATAATGATCAGTACATGGAAGTTCAGGATGATTTAATGGATCGATTTGGTGATTATCCGGTAGAAGTCGCTGGACTATTAGCAGTAGGTAAGCTGAAGTTACTGGCGGATGACGCGCTGATTGAGAAGATTCAGCGTGACGATAGTGAGCTACACCTAACGTTATCCAAACAAGGGACGGCTAAGCTAGATACTAAAGATATTTTTAAGGCCTTGGCAAAAACAAAATTAAAAGCGACAGTTGGAATTGATGATGATAAAATGAAGGTTAAATTAGTCATTCAGCCAAAGATGCAACAGGATGAGTGGCTGGCGCAATTAACACAGTTTGTCGAACAACTGAGTTTGATCTTAGCCGAAGACGATGTCGCTAGTGCGTCTTAGCTCGGTAGTTGTTGTTATGAAGCATGGTTGCACGGGGTGGGTTAAGCGCTATCGAGTGGAACCAATGGCAAATAGCAGGAATTATCGTCTGATGGGGCGTTGTCCTGGCTAGTCAGGGCGCGGCTCAAATGAATTAGTATGAGACACCGAGTTGCTCGGTAGAAGGGATTTGTTATGCCAAAGGATCACTTGAACACCGTGTTCAAAGGTGCGTTAATTTTATCGATATCATCATTAGTCGCTAAGATTTTAAGCGCGGTATACCGGATTCCCTTACAGAACATGGTTGGTAATACGGGATTTTACGTTTATCAGCAGATTTATCCGCTGTACGGCATTGGCATGACCTTTGCATTAAATGGATTTCCAAATTTTATTTCTAAGTTAGTGGCAGAACAGCCAGACGAAACGAGTAAGTCGCTGATTGCACGGCGGGCGTTTCATATCTTATCCGGATTATCGTTGGTCGTCTTTTTCGGCTTGCAGCTTGGTGCAACGTGGATTGCGGCCCACATGGGTGACGTTAATCTAGCACCAATCATTAGTGCCGTGGCTTGGATGTTTGTCTTTATGCCATGGTTAGCAACCGGCCGTGGTTACTATCAAGGAAAATTTTTGATGGGACCGACCGCAGTGTCCCAACTGATCGAACAGGTCGTACGGGTCGCAATTATCATCATGGCTGCATATTTCAGTGTCCGTCTCGGTTGGGATAATTATCGGATGGGAACGTGGGCAATGAGTTCAGCGCCACTAGCTGCAATCTGTTCATCACTGATTTTTACTGCTTTTGGTCTACGCTATTTATTGGCGCCCGCACCCGCACCGACCCACCCGTTACCTAGTTATCGCAAATTAACCAAAAGATTTGTAATTGAAGGTGGGACGCTGTGTCTTGTCGCCGCTGTCGTTATCTTACTGCAATTAGTGGATTCATTTACGGTTATGCGGGGCTTGGTGCATCAAGGTCAGTTACCAGAAGTAGCCAAGGCACTAAAAGGGGTCTACGATCGTGGTCAACCTTTGGTTCAGTTAGGGTTGGTGGTGGCGACGGCCTTTTCAGCAACGTTATTGCCTGCTTTGACGGATGCGTTAGCCAAGCGTCAACCGATTGAATTCAAGCGCCAGACACAGGCGATGGTTCACGTTAGTTTAGCATTATCAATGGCAGCGACGGTCGGTCTAGTTGCGTTGATGCCACAAATCAATCGCTTGTTATTTGGTTCATTAGAAGGAACAACGGCATTGCGAATCTATATTATTAGTATTTTATTTGCAGCGTTGATTACGACGTATACAAGTGTGTTACAGAGTTTGAACGAATATACGGCCATGATCATTGGCATCATTGCTGGATTAGCGACAAAAGTGCTGGCTAATTACATCTTCGTGGTCCACTATGGCATCAACGGTGCCAGTGCGGTGACCGTATTGAGCTTGGCCGTGATGTTTGCGGTCATGTGGTTAGGTTCGCCGGAAGACTTGCAGCAGGTGCTATTAGAGAGTGGTTATTTGATAAAATTGCTCGCATTAAGTGCCGTAATGGGTATCGTGGTGATCCTTAGTTGTCATCAAATCACCGCCTTAGTAGGTCCGATACTAGCGAATACGCGTGGAATGGCTGGAATTATAACGGTGATTGGGGTGCTAATCGGTGTGCTGGTGTTTGTTGCCGGGGCCGTCTATGCCCGATTATTCACGATTCGCGAGTGGTTAGTGTTGCCATATGGAAAGCGGCTAATTAAGGCCGTTGCAAAAGGAAAGGAACATCATTCATGAGTATGCGTTTAGATAAGTTTTTAAAGGTTTCACGAATCATCAAGCGGCGTTCTGTTGCTAAAGAAATCGCCGATAAGGGGCGGATTCAAATTAACGGTAAGGTAGCGAAATCTTCCAGTAATGTTAGCGTTGATGATGAACTAATTATTAGTTTTGGAAATAAGACATTAACAGTCAAAGTGACGCAGTTATTGGAAACAACTAAGAAAAATGATGCCGAGCTGATGTATGACATCATCAGCGAAGACTACAAAACGGATTATCGCCAACCATTTAGTGATTAGGTCGGTGTATCCGTTCATCGAAATGGTCGTAAACGTTGACTTAATCAGCATGATGTCGTTTACACCGGCCGATGAAGTTGTTATAATTTAGGCAACCCAATTTGAAAGGACTGGACCAACATGACGAACGGGTCACGTAACAAAATCAAGCAGTTAGATAATGATTATATTCGTCAAGTTGCCACCGACGAGCATGGGCAAGCCCAGCGTGTTGCACAAGTACGGCGGCGACGGTTTATTTTGATTGTTGCGGTGTTCGGAGCATTGATACTATTCTTTGGTTTTCAGTTGATTAATACGCGGTCCAATCTGCACCAGGTAAACCGTCAAGTTGCGACCAGTCAAGTTAAATTAAAAAAGGTGCAGCAAAAAAATAATCAACTTGAGAGTCAGATCAAACAGTTGAATAATAAGGATTACTTACAAAAGTTATTACGTTCAAAGTATGATTATACGAAGAGTGGCGAAACGGTCTACAGCTTACCAAATGATAATGCTGCCGATGTAACTGCCAACTAATCGGGGTTGTGGTCTGCTTTATATGAGTAGACCACTTTTTATTAATTGCTTAAATGTATAACTCAACGTTTCACAAAGTATGCTATACTAAAACCATTATTTCATAGGAGGAACAACTTTTTTTATGGCAATTGAAGTAGGTACAAAAGTCACTGGTAAGGTATCTGGGATTACTAATTTTGGTGCATTTGTAAACTTGGGTAATAATCAAACGGGGCTAGTACACATCAGTGAGGTTTCCGATGGCTTTGTAAAGGACATTCATGATGTCTTGAGCGTGGGCGACGATGTTACAGTCAAAGTGTTATCCGTTGGTGATGACGGTAAGATTGGCTTGTCAATTCGTAAAGCGGTTGACAAGCCTCAAGGTGAACATGAACATCATGGCAACCATCAGGGTGGCAACCGGCCAAACAATCATCAAGGTAACAACCATGGTCATGGTGAACGTCAAAGCAATGGCAATCATCACGATCGGTCAAATAATTTCCATAGTCGTGGGGGAAATGGCGGCGGTCGTTACCAATCACGACAACATGAACCTAAGAAGCAGGACTTTGATTCATTGATGTCTGGCTTCTTAAAAGATAGCGAGGATCGGCTAGCAACCTTAAAGCGTAATACTGAAGGTAAGCGTGGTGGCCGTGGTGGTCGTCGTAGCTAAACTTAGTGACTTGCCATTAATCTAGTTAAATTTTGAAGCACGGTGCGGCTATTTAGAGTCACGACCGTGCTTTTTTTATTGAAAATTGCCGATTGTTCAAGGTCAGTCAGCGAGACACGTTGGAAACGGTGTGAGTTACCGTAAACTTGCTTGGCTAGTTCATCTTATGCTATCCAGTCGGAATAATGTTCAAATAGGTGACAAACGACCAGCCAACTAATCGGCAAGTTTTAACAATAAATAAATCCAATGTATTTATAATGAAGTTAGATGGGAGGTTAAGATGACACCAATTCAAAAGTTCAATCGGCAATTAGCTGCAGCCAAACTGTTATCACCACAGCAAACAGTGGTGGTAGCGGTGTCGACTGGGGTCGATTCAATGGTATTGTTGCATTTGTTGCAACGATTGCCAGCAGCGGAACGGCCACGGGTAGTGGTGGCTCATGTTAATCATCATTTACGCGAACAAAGTCAAATAGAAGCGGACTACTTGCGACAATATTGCCAGCAGCAAAACTTGAAGCTAGTCATGGCCGATTGGCTACCCGCGGCACATCCCAAGAGTGGTATTGAAGCAGCTGGGCGTCAGTTTCGGTACCATGTTTTTGCTAAGGTGATGCGGGAAAATCGTGCAACGGCAGTTTTGACTGCGCACCACGCCAATGATCAAGTCGAAACGTATCTGATGAAGCTTGCGCGTGGTGGCGACATCTCACAATTGACAGGAATCGCAACTAGTCGGCCCTTTGCGACGGGCCGATTAATTCGGCCGTTGTTGACGTGGTCGAAAGATCAGCTACGAAACTATGCTGCCGAGCAGCATGTCGTTTATTTTGAAGACGTTACTAATCAAGATGTGGCCTTGACCCGTAATCGGATTCGGCACCGTGTCGTGCCAGAACTTATGACGGTTAATCCCCAGTTATTAAAGCATGTGGCCGATTACCAGCAACAGTTGACAACGCTGTTGACGGCTAAAAAGCAAATGGTCACGGTACTACTGTCGCAGGTCGTAACGGCCACAGGGGCGTTGGTTGTTGATCAGTGGGGCGCACTCCCGAGCCAGTGGCAGTTAGCCGTTTTTGCGACGTGGCTCGAGCAGCAGACGCAACAACTATTCACCGAGTCGAAGTTACAACCGCTGGTCTCGTGGGGACAACGGACGCGGCCTGCCACGAGTAGATTAACGGTAAACGCGGCCTGGGAGTTGTACCGTAACGCTGGTATCATTGAAGCTTTGCCAATAAAAAAAAGGGGTAAAAAGTTAATGCCCCGTGAAAAAATTATGGTAGACTTAAACCAATGGCAGAAAATTACTGCAACCCAAACGGTGGGAATCTTTACGCGGGTGCCAAATGTTGTCAGTCAGCCATTTTGGTTAACAGAAGCCGATTGGCCGCTAGTGTGGCGGCCGTGGCAAGCTGGTGATCGAATCGTTCTCAAGGGCGGTGGTCATCAGCTGGTACGTCGACTGCTGATTGATCGAAAAGTTCCGGCTGAACGGCGTGAACAGGTGCAAGTGTTAGTGAATGCTCAAGGGAACGTTCTGTGGGTGGTCGGTCATAAGTTTAGCTATCGTACGACTGGTACCCAGACAGTATTTTTAGCCTTAAAACACGAGAGTTGAAAGGAGTACATCTGAAACGATGAACAACGACATTGAACGAGTACTTTATAGTCGCGAGGATATCCATCAGGTTGCACAAAAATTAGGAAAAGAACTCACAACTGCATATGCTGGTAAGAACCCATTAATTATTTGCGTACTCAAGGGTGCCGTTTTATTTACCACGGACATTATTCGTGAAATGGATATTTACGCGGATCTTGATTTTATTAATTTATCAAGTTACGGTAATGAAACGATCTCTAGTGGTGAGGTTCAACTAACGAAGGACTTAGATGCTGATGTGACGGGTCGTGATGTGTTAGTCATTGAAGACATCATTGATACCGGGCGGACGTTGAAGTTCTTGATCGATTTGTTGAAGCGGCGCGATGTGAACTCAGTTAAGGTCTGCACGTTATTGGATAAACCAGCTGGTCGACTCGTTGATATTAAGGCAGATTATATTGGTTTTGAAGTACCGAATGAGTTTGTGGTCGGTTACGGTCTTGACTATGCAGAACGCTATCGGAACTTGCCGTACGTTGGGATTTTAAAACCTGCGATTTACGAGCATAAATAATTGGTCAATGATAGTCAAATGTGCTATTATTTAGACTATCGAAGTACTGTATATAAAAGTTTCGATGAAGGAGGCACATATGAACAATCGACGCAATGGACTCTTTCGTAATAGCTTATTTTACATTTTGATGTTTCTGAGCTTGATGGGAATTATCTACTTTTTCTTTGGCGGTAATTCCGGCTCACAAACGCAAAATATTCGTTATAGCGAATTTGTCAAACAATTAGATAAGAATAACGTTAAAAACGTTAGTATCCAGCCTAGTGGCGGCGTCTACAAGGTAACTGGTTCATACCGGAAAGCACGGACGACTTCTTCTGCAAACGCCCTTGGTATCAAGAGCGCATCTACAAAGACGACGTCATTTTCAACAACGATGTTGGAAAACAACTCCACGGTTGACCAAGTTTCTAAGTTGGCGGCTAAGCATGACGTCAAGGTTACGGCTAAGGCCGAAGAATCTAGCGGCATCTGGGTCACGTTATTAATGTACATCGCGCCAGTCATCCTGATGTTATTCCTCTTCTATATGATGATGGGACAAGCAGGACAAGGCGGCGGGAACAACCGGGTTATGAACTTTGGTAAGACCAAAGCAAAACCAGCTGATAGTAAGCAAAATAAGGTTCGTTTCTCAGATGTTGCCGGTGAAGAAGAAGAAAAGCAAGAATTGGTCGAAGTTGTCGAATTCTTGAAAGATCCGCGGAAGTTCGTGTCCTTAGGTGCACGGATCCCATCTGGGGTACTCCTCGAGGGGCCTCCTGGTACTGGTAAAACGTTGCTTGCTAAAGCGGTTGCCGGTGAAGCTGGTGTCCCATTCTTCTCAATCTCTGGTTCTGACTTCGTCGAAATGTTCGTCGGGGTTGGTGCTAGCCGGGTTCGGGACTTATTCGAACAAGCTAAGAAGAACGCCCCATCTATCATCTTTATTGATGAAATTGATGCGGTTGGTCGGCAACGTGGCAATGGTATGGGCGGCGGTCATGATGAACGTGAACAAACCCTGAACCAATTGTTAGTTGAAATGGATGGTTTTACAGGTAATGAAGGTGTCATCGTCATGGCGGCGACAAACCGTTCTGATGTACTTGATCCTGCCTTACTTCGTCCAGGTCGTTTCGACCGGAAGATCTTAGTTGGTCGTCCAGACGTCAAGGGTCGGGAAGCCATCTTAAAAGTCCATGCTAAGAATAAGCCATTAGCAGCTGACGTTGATTTGAAGGAAATTGCCAAGCAAACACCTGGATTCGTGGGTGCCGATTTGGAAAACTTATTGAACGAAGCGGCCTTGTTAGCTGCCCGTCGTAATAAGAAGCAAGTTGACGCTGCGGATCTCGATGAAGCAGAAGATCGGGTCATTGCCGGACCTGCTAAGCATGATCGCGTTGTGAATAAGCATGAACGGGAAACCGTGGCTTATCACGAAGCTGGTCATACGATTGTTGGATTGGTCTTGAATGATGCACGGGTCGTTCATAAAGTAACGATCGTGCCACGGGGGCGTGCTGGCGGTTATGCCATCATGTTACCACGTGAAGATCAGATGTTGATGTCGAAACGTGATGCGAAGGAACAAATGGCTGGTTTAATGGGTGGTCGTGCTGCTGAAGAAATTATCTTTGGGGCGCAATCATCAGGTGCTTCTAATGACTTTGAACAGGCAACGCAAATTGCCCGGGCAATGGTTACTCAATATGGGATGAGTGAAAAGCTTGGTCCTGTTGAGTTAGAAAATGCCAACCAACAAGCAGCTTACCAACAGGGTATGGGTGCGAGTGCCTTTTCACAACATACGGCACAATTGATCGATGATGAAGTCCGGCGTTTGAGCCAAGAAGCGCATCAAACTGCTACGGATATTATCGAATCACACCGTGAACAGCATAAGTTAATTGCGGAAGCCTTATTGAAGTACGAAACATTGGATGAAAAGCAAATTCTCAGTCTGTTTAAGACTGGTAAGATGCCTGAAAAGGATAGTAATGAATTCCCAAGTGAGAAAGCAGCTACCTTCGAAGAATCCAAACGTGAATTGGAACGTCGCGAAGCTGAAAAGCACGCGCAAAACCAAAGTGCGGATGATAAGCAAGCAGACTCAGCTGACACTACGACTAATGTGAGTGTTGCTGAACCAAGTTTCCCAAGTGAATCGGATGCTAGTTCAGAAGTTAGTGCTGACAGTAGTGTCAATTCAACAGCTAATTCAGCCACTGAATCAGCTACCGACAGTGATGTCGCAACTTCAGCCACTGGTTTACCAAATGCTGAAAGTGCCACACCATCATCGCAGGATGATACTAATTCGCAAGCATAGTATTGAATAAAGTAAAATGAAGGAGCTGGGACTTTGTCTCGGCTCCTTTTATGCGTTATGATATTTCAGGAAAATAAATCAATTGCGTTAATTCGGTTATGAGCGTCGGGTCGCAATTAAAGACGGATTGAGATAGGAGTATGATTAAATGGCAGATTATTTAGTAAAAAGCGTCGCGGGTAATGAGATGTTTCGAGCGTACGCAGTTAGCGCAACGGGCGTGGTTGCTGAAGCCCAACGCCGACATGATACCTGGAGTGCAGCATCAGCAGCGTTAGGCCGCAGCTTGGTTGGTACGTTATTATTAGCATCATCGGTTTTAAAGGGTGAAGAACAAATGACCGTTAAAATCAACGGGAACGGTCCTGTTGGTGGTATCGTTGTTGATGGCAATGCTAAAGGTACGGTCAAGGGGTATTTACAGCACCCCCATGTGCACTTGCCTTTGAATGATAAGCATAAGATCGATGTGAAGGCGGCTGTTGGAACTGATGGCTTTTTATCTGTGACTAAGGATCAGGGGGTTGGGGATCCATTCACCGGAACGGTTGCGTTAGTTTCTGGTGAATTAGGCGAAGACTTTACGTATTACTTAGCACAGTCCGAACAGATTCCATCAGCTGTTGGCTTGTCGGTGTTTGTAAATGACGACAATTCGATTGGCGTTGCCGGTGGCTTTTTGGTGCAAGTATTGCCAAATGCGACGGATGAAGCCATCAGCTCGCTAGAAAACAAGCTCAAAGACATGCCGTTAGTCTCCCAATTGATGCGTGATGGTAAGTCACCAGAAGATATTTTGGATTTGTTATTTGATGGTGACGTTAAGGTATTAGATAAAATGCCAGTTAAGTTTGAATGCGATTGTTCTAAAGAACGATTTGCCGAAGCACTAATGGCTTTGCCTAAGCATGAGGTTCAAGCAATGATTGATGAAGATCATGGTGCCACGGCAGTTTGTCATTTTTGTGGGGACCAGTATCAGTTCAGTGAACGCGAACTAGAAGCAGTGCTCTCACGGTCCAAGGGTGACGCTTAATGAATCAAGAGTGGCAGATCGGTGATGTGACGATTCCCAATCGTGTCGTAGTGGCACCGATGGCCGGCGTGACTAACGCGGCCTTTCGAGTAATCTGCAAGGATTTTGGTGCGGGGTTAGTCGTTTGTGAGATGATTTCTGATCGCGGGATCATGTATCATAATCGTAAGACCCTGGAAATGATGTTTGTTGATCCAAAAGAACATCCAATGAGTATTCAAATCTTTGGTGGTTCGAAAGCAACACTGGTTCAAGCCGCCCAGTTTGTCGATCAGCAGACCAATGCTGATATTATTGATATTAATATGGGCTGTCCGGTGAATAAAGTGGTTAAGACTGATGCGGGCGCTAAGTGGCTTTTAAGTCCAGATAAAGTCTACGAGATGGTCGCGGCTGTGACTGCTGCGGTTAATAAACCAGTGACGGTCAAGATGCGAACTGGTTGGGACGCAGAGCACGTATATGCCGTCGAGAATGCGCGGGCTGCCGAACGAGCTGGTGCAGCTGCCGTTGCAATGCATGGACGGACTCGTAAGCAGATGTACCAAGGCCATGCTGATTGGGACGTGTTAAAACGGGTGGCGGATGCCCTCACGATTCCATTGATGGGTAATGGTGACGTTCAGACACCTCAAGATGCTGCGCGGATGCTTGATGAAGTCGGGGCCGATGCCGTCATGATTGGCCGGGCGGTAGAAGGTAATCCGTGGATGCTTACCCAGACAGTACACTATTTAGCAACCGGGGAGTTACTAACGCCACCCACACCGATGGCTAAGATGCAAACGGCAATGGAACATTTGCAGCGGTTAGTGGTTTTAAAAGGTGAGCGGGGCGGCTGTCATGAATTCCGTGAACAAGCGCCGTACTATCTAAAAGGCATCCCAAGGTCGGCACGGACCAAAGTGGCTTTAATGGAGGCAAGCTCGTTAGCAGAAATGATGCGCATTTTAACGCAGTTTCAGGAGCAGACGGCAACTTATTTGGCTAGTCACGCGGTAAAGTGAATAATTAACTTGCATTTTGGCGGCGTGATTGTCAAAATTAACATGTAGTGATTGTTTAGGTACGGAATAAATCTGTACGCTAACTAGAAATGGAGGAACACTAGTGGCACGACAAGAACAGACGATGAACGACCAACTGAAGGTTCGTCGCGAAAAAATGGATGAACTGCGTGAAGAGGGGATTGATCCCTTTGGTCACCGGTTCGAACGGACTGATTTAGCCCAGGACTTGCAAGACAAGTATGGGGATATGGATAAGGACGAGCTAGACGCTAAACAAGTGGTGGCAACCATTGCTGGACGGATGCTAGCTAAGCGTGGTAAGGGTAAAGTCGGTTTTGCTGATATCTGGGATCGCTCAGGTAAGATGCAGTTATACATTCGTAAAGATGTAGTCGGCGAAGATACTTACCATATCTTCAAGCGTTCTGATATTGGTGATTTCCTTGGAATTACCGGCCAAGTTTTTAAGACGGACTTTGGCGAATTAACGATTAAAGTAACTGGTTTAACGTTCTTATCAAAGGCGTTACGACCATTGCCAGATAAGTTCCATGGGTTACAGAATGTGGAACAGATCTATCGCCAACGGTATTTGGACTTGATCTCTAACCGCGATAGCTTTGATCGTTTCTTGAAGCGGACGAAGATCATTTCAGCGATTCGGCATCATTTAGACGATCAAGGCTTCACAGAAGTTGAGACGCCAATGTTGCATAATCAAGCTGGTGGTGCGGCAGCACGGCCATTTGTGACTCACCACAATGCGTTGAACATTGATCTCTACTTACGAATTGCGTTGGAATTACATTTGAAGCGCCTGATCGTTGGTGGCATGGAAAAGGTTTATGAGATTGGTCGGGTTTTCCGTAATGAAGGGATGGACCGTGAACATAATCCTGAATTTACCATGATGGAAACTTATGTCGCCTATTTCGACTTCCATGATGTAATGGCTGAGACGGAAGGTATTTTTAAAGCCGCAGCGCAAGCCGTAACTGACGATGGCATTGTCACTTATCATGATCAAAAAGTTGATTTCAATCAACCATTTAAGCAAATTCACATGGTCGATGCGATTAAAGAAAAGACTGGGATTGATTTCTGGCAACCAATGTCAATTGAAGATGCACAAAAATTGGCGGATGAACATCACGTGAAGTATGAACCATACTGGAAAGTTGGTCATATCATTAATGCGTTCTTTGAAGAATTTGTTGAAGACACGTTGAATGAACCAACCTTTGTTTATGGTCATCCAGTTGAAATTTCGCCATTAGCTAAGAAGAATGAAGAAGATCCACGGTTTACTGATCGTTTTGAACTCTTCATCTTAGGTAATGAATACGCCAATGCGTTCAGTGAATTGAATGATCCAATTGACCAACGGCAACGTTTCGAAGCTCAGGCTGCGGAACGGACTGCTGGTAACGACGAAGCTGAACATATTGATGAAGACTTTGTCGAGGCGTTGGAATACGGGATGCCGCCTACTGGTGGGTTAGGTATCGGGATTGATCGGTTGGTTATGTTAATGACGGATGCGGATTCGATTCGTGATGTCTTACTTTTCCCAACGATGCGTCCAGAAGAAGATAAATAATTAGATTTAAAACGGCAGTTAGCTTAGGGTTTCCTAAGCTAACTGCCGTTTTTGTTGGGTCAGATTGAGTAACTTTAGTTCAGAAAGCGATTTATTGAAAAAAAGTTAGATTATTTTTACCCGAACATTGTTGAGGTATTTGGGGGCTAAACTTAAGTAAAAGCGAATTTTATTGTGGTGGTAGGTAGGATTTGAAGTCAATTAACATGATTATGGTTTTAAATACCGTATATTATCAAAGTGGATTGATTAACATGATATTATTGACTGGTTATTTTTGCATTTTAGGGCTTGCAATTTATCAGGATAATTGGTAAATTAGTATACGTTGTTGAGGCGCACAAAGCGGTTAGCCGCTTGCTTCCAACGAAAATTAATTATAAAAAGTTGTTGACAAGATGTTGATAACTTGATATGATGATTAAGTTGCGTTGAGGTAATCAACGAACGATTTAGACCTTTGAAAACTGAACAAAGTT
>NZ_JAKZEQ010000037.1:0-33321 GCF_022549155.1 Lactiplantibacillus sp. ME-2 | reverse complement strand
AAGACTCGTATTTGAGATGACGCGGGTTGGGCGTTAGCTCAAATCGACGTCGGCTACGTTCCAGCAATTGTCACCCAGCCCCGGAGGTCGGAATAGGACGCGCAACGGCTGACGAATAACAATCTAAACTTGGCACGTTTCAATCATAATTCATGACTAACGAACCGGCACAGCATTTAGCCGAGTCGTATTTTTAGTGCGTGACATGTCGTTTATTGTGCAAACTGGGGCATTACTAAATAAATACGCCGTGTAAACATTGATAAACAGTTTAATCATGTTTATACTTTAAAATATGTTAATAATTTTTAGACTTTCTTAAGTTATTAACGATGATTAGTCATCAATAGCCTTATTCATCGATTAGCACTTATTATTCATATTCAAGTGACACGTCTTATTCAGAATTTTAACTCGATTGATAGTAGCGGCTATTTACTGTGAAGACTCCAGTAAATAGTTTTTTATTGTCGACTAATCAATCTATTTTTGGAGGAGCATCGGGGAATGTATAAACAGCACCAATTTTTTAAAGCCGCTGACGATCGTCGCGGCCAAGCATCGTTTTGTCCTAACTGTGGGCAAGCGGTGGCCGCAACGGATGAATTTTGTCCTAATTGCGGTTTTAAGTTGCACGCAACCACTGATCAGCCATCGCCATCAGTAAACACCGCGCAGTCAACAACAAGTTCGACGCGCAAGGTTCGACAACAACCCCAACGCCATATGCCAACTTGGGGTTGGGGTCTGATTGCCGTTATCGTTGTCATTCTGATTGGCGGCTATCTGTATGGACAGAATTATTATCAACCGCTCAATCAGCTCGACCGTGACTTAACCGCACTCAAGACTGGAAAAGGTTTAGCGAAGCAAGTAACTAGCACTGACCCATCACTCAAGATTACAAATGATAGCGTCAAGCCGATGGTCACTTACTTTAAAAACAATCGAAAATCATTAGCATCACTGGCTAGTTCGCTTAAAAGTCGTTCTGCGACTAATGATTACGGTATCCAGTTCGTTAAAACCGGTAAAGACTGGTTGTTTTTCGATAAGTATCAACTACAAGTCACTTCCGTTTATGCCACACTGGCGACGAACCACCGTAACGTTGCACTCAGCGTTAATGGTAAGCACGTCGCAACATCTAATAAAGCAACTTACGAGCATAAAATCGGGCCGTATGTTCCTGGTTCATACACCTTGACTGCCAAGGGAACGGTTAGCGGCCATCAGATTACCAATAAGGGCACCTATTACCTCCGGGCAAACGGCCAAACTTACGACTTAGATTTACGTACAATTTCCTTCACCGTTAATGGTACACCGAATACCACCGTTTATATCAATGGCGAAAATGAAGGAACGATTAACAGCAGTGGCACACTGGCGCTGAATGATATTCCCTGGTCTAATCGCATGATGTTGACTGGTAAATACAAAGCCGGTTCACAAACATTGACTGCCAAACAGACTAACGTTAGTGACGCTGAGGGTCAAGACGTGGACCTCAAATTTGCTGGTGTGATGAGTAAAGATACTGCCTCGGACTACCTGAACGGTATCTTCACCGCTGTCAGCAGTTATACGTCCACCGGTGACCTATCGGATGCTTCGGATTACGATGACCGCACTTTGGACGACTACTTCGTCAACGGTACCGATAACACTGACTACAAAGAACTGGTCCAAATGGCGAAGGGCTACTACGACAATGATGACGTCCTCGATGTCACCTATGAACCGACTGTCTTATCAACGGTTCCAGCAGCTAAGCAACAAAGCCAGATCACTTATGACGTCAAATATGACTTTACCAACTCTGAAGATGAACGCATTCAGGTCTTTCGTTACACCGCGACGGTCGAGAAAACCGGGGGGCACTACAAGATTGTTAAAATCACGCCGGCCCAAAAAATTCGGTCGTACACTAAATCCGATGATTCTGATGATTAATGAAGGAGAATTTAACTTATGAAAAAATGTCCCAACTGCGGCACTGAGATTGCTGCCAATGCAAAGTTCTGTACCCACTGTGGTTACGATCTAACCAAAGCGACACCGGCCTCGGCAACGGCCAACGCCACTTCAGCCACAGCTACCCAAACAACGACTGCAACGACGCAAGCAGCTGTCCATACCAGCACAGCTTCAGCCAATCAACAACAATCGGCCAGCGCTGAAAAACAAGCAGCATCACGTTCAGCAGCTGCTGATACGACACGGACGGCTACTAACCAACAAGTCCAACAGCTGCAATCATCTGCTAAGAATTATTTTAGTTGGCTCTTGGCTAGCTGGAAAAATCCTAGCTGTGAAGTCCGAACTGAAAGTTATTTTAGTTACATTTCCTTTGTCATTGAAGCACTATTCATGACGTTGGCCGCTGTAACCATTAGCAATAAGTTTCTGACCACTGCCAATGACAGTCAAAGCTATTTCCATATTAGTAAATTAGCTTTTTCCACCGACTTAAAGATTTTCTTATGTCTCCTAATCGGCATGTGCTTCTACCTGGCTGTCGGCTATGTCACTTGCTTACTTGGCAGTCGTGGGACCAAAGTCGGCTTTACGACCTATATGAAACGCTTCGGTCAGTTAACCAATTACGCAATTATTGTGAACCTATTATTATGGTTTGCTTCGTCCCTAGTTAACTTCAGTGTTGATAACTTCTTTACCATTGCGGCTAGCTTCAGATGGTCGATTATCCTGTTGAGTGTCAGTGTCCTTGTCTGGCAATTAGGTTTGATCTTCGTCATTAACAAGTCGGTGACCCAACCATTAATTAGCCGCGTCTACCTAGCCCTTATTGCGGTTCTAGTCGTTAGCCTGCTGTTCTACTTTATGGATAAAATTATTCTGCAGGATTTACAGACTGCACTTCTCAGTCACGCAACTGACTTTGCCAATCAAATTGGTAACTTGTTCGGTAGTCAATACTAGTTGTTCGAAGGTATCACAAATAAAGCCTCGTAAATTAACGCTTATGATAATGCGTTAATTTACGAGGTTTTTTATATTCATTAGATTGAGCAAATTAATTTGTAACCGATAACAGGGTGCTACTCGAATAGTGTCCGCTTGAGCTGACGGCTAACACCGTAACCCACCAGAATAATCGTTATTAACCATCCGGCCGTCACTAGTGCTTTCCCGATTGCGATGATTCGGCGCATCGTCCCACCTCCAAAATGAGTCGCTGGTTCAGCCATTACGCACTCAACCGATGACTGACCGATAGTAACTCACTAACCAATAAGTTTTCAGTTGGCGTCAAGCGCAACTGTTTAGTAAAAATATTATAAGTCACGTCATTCGTTAACCGCTTAATTAGCGCATGATCAAGCTGGGGCGCCTGTTTCAATTGTTGGTGTGCCTTCAATAGTGCTGCCCGAATTTCTTGATTCGCCGCAGTTGGTGCTAATTCTTGATATAAATCTTGAATGATTCCCTGTACTTCACTTTTCACGTTGCACACCTTACTTTCAGAAAACTAACTACTCTTAGTATAGGCGTCTTCCGGTAAAAGATTAAGGTTATTTTCATTGAACATTAAACTAATTTATCCGCACCGCCTTTAAACTCACCAACGTTAACTAACCTAACATTATATTAATTGGCGTAAGTCATCATTTAAACGCGGCCAGTGCTAATTGGATCGCGGTAGCGCGCGCATCGCCGCTAAAGCGATGGCCACCGTCCTGAACCCAATGCAACTGACTGTGCTGATAGAACCTCATGATACTTTTCAGAAGCCTGTGGCGAGACCACCGTGTCGGCCGTAACGTGAATCAATGTCACCGAACCGGCATACTGCTGAGCTACCTCATAAATCGGCAACTGTTGCGCGGTCCGCAAATAAAAGCCACCAACTTTAAGGCCATCACGAATATTCAAATAGGCCGGAATATGTTGTGGATCATAGGTCGCACCTTGTAGAACACCTTGTTGCGCATCGGACTTTAACGTTGCGGCCGGCGCCATCAAGATCAGTTTGTCGACCACGTCTGGATAATATCCTGCTAACATGCTGGCTACCACCCCGCCTTGCGAATGCCCTGCCAAGACAATGTGGTCATAATGTAAGGTCAACGCTTCATCTAAAACTGCTTTAGCGTCCGCAATCTCATTAATCACTGTCATATCTTGAAACCGACCTTCACTACAGCCATGACCATTGAAGTCAAAACGCAGAACTGCCAAGCCGTGAGCAACTAATGCTTGCGCCAATTGCGGCACAAATTGGGTCGTATCATATCCCATATCGGCCGTAAACCCATGCATTAAGATGACTAGCGTTGAGCTCGGTGCCGCCGGAGTCTCCAACCTTGCCTGTAACGCCAGCCCATCCCGTTTAATCTTAAATTCCATCGATGTCATCTCACTTATTCATTATTCATACCTTTAATATAGTGGATTTACGTCCCATTTCATAGTCCTGAGCACTCACCCTATCCTGAACAAACAGCTAACACTATACAAAAAACCTGTTTCCATGACCTTCACATCAGTCATAGAAACAGGCTCTTAATATCGGCTGGACATCAAACGATTTCCAACTGTAGCTGCTGCGATTCGACCCACTTTGCCGCAACTAGAATTCGGTACAGCACGATTGAAATAACTGCTGGCATCAGCACCCCAGTCAAGAGATAGACCATAAAACTGTTAAAGTTCGTCGATGCTAACGAAATCGGTGCAATTAACGAATTCAATCCTAAGCCGGCCAGCTTGTAACTGGTTGAAAAATGAAAGGCAATCGTCGCCACCGGGGCGGCAATAACCGCAGCAACCATTGGTGGAATCGCTAACCGTGGATTCACCAGCAAGTTTGGAAATTGGACTTTAGGCGTGATAATCCCCTGCGCGATATTGGCCCCCAAGTTGTTTTGGCGAAAAGACATAATCGTAAAGCCCACGAACTGGGCGGTTGTTCCAATTAAGGCCGCGCCCGATGAGACGGGATCTAACATGACCGCCACCGCCAATGCGGCCGAAGACGCAGGTGTCATTAAAAATAACGCCCAGGCAAGTGAAACGGCCATCGAACCGATCAACGGGTTGACCTTCATCGAAGTCGCGATGAACTTGCTCAGCCAGACCAACGCGGGCGTCGTTACGGCTGCTAACCCGAGACCAACCACCGCACCGACAAAAGTGGCCGCTAACGGGACCAACATCATATCAAGCGGCGTCTTACCAGTTAAATAATTACCAATCAGAACCGCGACTAATCCAGCCGCAACGGCCGAAATCGGTTGACCGGTGGTAAAGATCGAGCTCTGAGCTGCTTGGGCCAACGTATGTCCCGTTGCTGTGACGCCGTTAGTTGCGGACTGCGAGAAAAAGACGGCGTTCGCCCCGATCGTCGACGAAATCATGGCGCTAAACGTAACTAACGTGTTGCTGTTGAGCATCGTGGCAATCGCGACTCCAAATGCCGGTCCCAATAACACTTGCGCAATCGCACCGACTTGGTATAATGCCGTCCAGTGAACAAAATTCGCGAGTGACTGCAATAACAATCCAATCCCTAAACAAACTAAAATAGCATTAGAAACACCTGCCGAAACTTTATAAACGTAATCCATGGTACTCATCTTATGTGTCGCGGTAGCCGCGGTCGTAGTTGCTTCCATATGTAGACCTCCATTTAAATTAATAAGAATATGATTAGATAAAAATGAGAATAGCTACATTTAACCACGTGTTTTGAAAATTGTCAACGTATTTTCATCACATTATCGTTGCCAACTAAACGAAAAGACCAGCCAGGCACGATGCCCTCGCTGGTCGCTTTCACTCATCGTATTCAAATCATTGGCACAAGCCATCAATCCAGGAAAATAAATCGCCTAAATCATAGTCACCACTGTGGGGAATATCCCACGGTAGCGCAAAATCAATGCCATAACCATGATTTTCTAACATTATTGCTAGAATAATCGGGATTGCAAAACTCGTATCTCGGTCGGCCGCACCGTGGCGAATCCGCCAGTGCTTAGCAACTTGTGACGAAGTTGTCGTTAAGTAACTGAGCGGATTAATCGCCTGAATCAGCTCAGCGTCCGCTAGTTGTGCCGTCACCGTACTTCGCGTCTGTGCCAAGGCCGTAAAGTGCTTGGCTTTCGCCGTTGCATCGCCAAACAAATTATTCTCTGGACTCGTCAAATCTAATTGGTCAAACGCCGGGACGGCTTTCATGCGAGTTAACGACTTCAAATAAGCTGATAAATCCAAGTCCGTCACCTGATTTCCAGTAACGACAAAGCCTGCGTACTTATGAATATCCGTCCCTTGATCGAATGCCGTCTGAGCAGATGATATCAATAATTGGCGAACAACATCACGAAATGAACCCATTCCCGCCTCATTAAGCGTCAAGTGCGTCCCGTCACTGGCCGTGAGTTTCAACTGGTTCAAGTAGGTACTGAACTGGGCTTTTAACGCCAACGAAAGGGCCTGTTCTTCAACTGTGAGCTGACCACTAACCGGTTCAAATTTTGGTCGCCCATTCTTGGTCGTCCCCGCAACAGGCTGATAACGGTGCCAGTCATTAATACCATTAAACTGCCACTCGTAGGCCATGTCTGCGTGTTCCAGATTATGAATCGGGCAGTAAGCTGACACCGCAAAGATATCGTCAGTCGCCGGTGCTGCCCCGAGCGCAGTTAAGGCTGGTTCAAAATAAGCCGAATTGCCACTCGCACCCGCTAAAGCCGAAGTGGCACCCCCAGCACTCGTTCCATTCGTGATGATCCGGTTCGTGTCACCTGGCAGCCGGCCCTGATTATACTTAACGTAACGGATTGCCGCCTTCATATCTACGATAAAAGCCGGCGCTTGCCCGACCCGTTGCCCAGACTTATCAACCGTCGTACGACCGCGAATTCCAGCGGCCACCACAACGTAACCGCGTTTAAGTGCCTGTTGAATCGTCCCTGCATTCGTCGGCCAAGTGACACGTTGCGGATCATCCGCCGGTCCTGGCAAATAACCGCCGACCGTATTCGGCATCAGAATTGGCGCCGTTGCCCGCTGATAACCATTGACTGAACTGCCATGCAAGTATGCGGCTGGTACAAAGACGTTTAGGACCTGAATCGCTGCGACTGGATGCTGAACGTACTGAATATTACGGGCAGCATAATATTGAATAGCCTGCCCGGCAACTTGGACCTGTTCCGGCACCAGCCAGTCAGCATCAAAAATCAATCGGTTACTCATCTTGTGACCTCCATTTCTATCTATTCGTTACTTTACCCCCATTATCCAGTTAAAATCAAATCGAATTGCGCAACCAGTTATGCCAATTGCGACTAATAACGATTAACGTAGTCAGCAGCCGCTTGTGAACCCGTCATAAACTAATGTTGCCGTGCGTTAACCAGTGAGCCCTTCTAACGACCATGGTCGCCATTGCTAACTAATCTAACTATTTCAAGTTAGCTATTAAATGACCGCTAACTAAAAACGGCTTTCTAAATTAACAGAAGGCCGTTTTAAAAAATAACATTATATGTGCATCATTTTAGGGCTATCAGTTAGCCTTAAAACCAATGACGGATAAGTGCACCGCCACCTAGCGTTAATACACCTAACAAAATGCCGACTGAACGAAGCGCTTGACTGTCCATCTTAGCTTCGTTAGTTTGTGGCAATTTAGCAACTTGGTTAGGCGTTGATGGGGTCAACGCGTCACTTTCAGATACCGTTGTCTTAGCACTAGACTTTTTACTATCCGCTGCTGGCGTTTGATCAGCACCATCTTGGCCCGTCGTTGTGTTAGCGGGCGTACTCGTAAAGACACTCGAAGTTGAATCTTTCAATGGTTTTGACGAATTAGTACTGTTGGAAGTCGTACTCCCATCGTAGTTACTATCGAACCCACCATCAACATCGATGGTCCCAGTATCTTCATCGATATCTGGATAAACCGCCGTATTATCTTCGGGATCTTCAATGTCACCAGTCTGATGGCCATTGTCTGGTTCCGTAGTCGTATTGTCAGAACTCTCAGAACTAGTATTTACATCACTCGAGCTTTCAGAACCGGAGTGGTCAGAACTAGAGTCCACAGCGCTTGAACTTTCAGAACTAGAGTGGTCGGAACTGGAGTCCACAGCGCTCGAACTTTCCGAACTAGAATGGTCGGAACTGGAGTCCACAGCGCTTGAACTTTCAGAACTAGAATCGTCGGAACTGGAGTCCACAGCGCTTGAACTTTCAGAATTAGAATCGTCGGAACTGGAATCGACGTCACTCGAATTATTTGAGCTAGAGCTGTTCGAACTCGAACTGGAACTTAAGTCGCCAGTACCGCTCCCACCGTTAACGACTTTTTCGTAGACCTTACCGTTAGCTTCTTCGCTGTTCTTGCCACCGGACGTGCCGCCGCCCCATTCCATTACAGCTTTATTTTTAAAATGATAATTTTGATCAATTAATTCTGTATCCGTAATTTTAGTATAGTAATCGATGACAACTAGGTTGCTGACTGTATCGTTGAATTTCAAGTCAAAACCATTATCGCTGTAGTTAACTTGATAAGCATCGTCACTAAGCTTATCACGTCGCTTGTAAGTGTTGGCACTCGACCATTCACCATTGTAGACTTCAATACCTTTGATCATTTGCTGATGATCACCAATGGTATCGGCAATCGATAAGTTTTTCATGGTAATTTCACGCCGATCAACAAGTAAGGTCCACTTAATCGTGCCATTTTCTTTATCAATGGTGCCTTTTTTAGACATATTAGCTTCATTAGCAACCATATTGATCACTGATGTATCTTGACCGTCTTGGGTATCAAACACAACGTCTTGTTCCCCTAAGTCATCATAACGGTACTTCATTCCCAGGTTAACATCAATCTTAACATTAGTTTTACCTTCAATCGCCGAATTCATGGTCAGTACGACCTGACCATTCCCGCCGACGACACCCGTGCCAATCACAGTACCAGTCTCAGTATCAGTCACATCAAAAGTAGCCCCAACGGTCCGTGGTTCCAAATTAGCCGGCATATCAATGGTAACTGTGTCCCCCGCTTTGAAAGCCGTATCACCAAAACTCATTTGATACTGAATTTGAATAGTATCTGCGTGCTTAAAATCAGGGCCATTGATGACCGATGCGGCGGTTGTGTAATCCTTCGCATGATAATTAGTCGCGGCTTGGGCCCCTAGTGGCTGACTAAATAGTAGTAAAATTGCAAAACTTACTAACCCAAGTAGCCAGAATAGTCCCCGCTTACTTAACTTCATAAAAAAATCCCCCTCGTAACATAATATCCTTCATCGAAAAGTATACGCTAGCAAGATGGATTTTCAATAGAATTTGTGAATAAAACGATTAATTGCAATTACTGGCAAAGCCAGCGAGTCAGTGTGCCCCTCCGTGACGATTAGAACCGTCCCAGCGATTGCTGAGACCACAGAAATGACGTCCACTTTCCCTGGAAGCTGCCAAGTCGTGGCGGTGATAAAGATAATAATCATCACCGGTGACAAGAATTGCAAGATTGCGGCCATCGCCGCATTACCAGTACTGATTGCCATAAAATAAGTCAATTGAACGCCAGCCATCCCGAACAGGCTGAACACAATCAGACGCACCGTTGCCCGCCAGTCATGAAACACGGCCATGACCGGTAACCGGCGACTAAATCCATATAAAATTAACAGACCTCCAGATACTAGCATCCGCACCGCCACTAACCACAACGGCGAAATCGTTGTGGTGTCAAATAGATGTTGCGCCACCGTTCCCGAGCTTCCCCACAAAAAAGGCCCGGCACTGGCTAATAACAGTCCCACCGTTTTCTTTTGCATTTAACCACCTCCAAAAACACTAGCCTTAGTCTAACAAGCACCAGTTGACTTTCCAATGATCTTTTCAAATTCAACTTAGACAGTCCGACTGACAAACCTGCCATCACACCACTTTAAGCACCTTATGATAAATTTCATAATTGACACTGTAATGGTGGTAAGCTAATCTTATAGCGGGGTATGGAGGTGCCAAATGAAACATCAAAAATTAATTTATTGGTTGGTCGGAATCTTTGCTGTCGTCTTCATTGGTGGCGCATTAATCATTCCAACACCAACCATTAAGCAACAGGTTGTCAGTATTGGCAACGCCATTACGGGGAATACTAAAACTAAGGGCGCTACACACGCCGTTTCGGATAGTGCCCTTGGTGAAAAATATCAATTATCCACTAGTGAAATTCACGTCCTGCGCAAACTTAAAGTGACGGGGATCGGTGATTCAATCATGGTCCGCACCACGAGTGACTTAAAACAAATCTTTGACCATTTTAACGTTAACGCCAAGGTTGGTCGCCAAGTGTCGGAAGCACCAGCCGTCATTAGCCAATTAAAAGCTGATAATGCAATTCAGAAAAACGTGCTGATCAACTTGGGGACGAACGGTCCAACAAGTGCCGCCGAAATCGATGGGATCATTGATCAGATTGGCAGCAACCACCAGATTTACTGGGTCAACACCCGCGTTCCAGGCAAAGATTGGCAAGACCCTAACAATCAATTGATTGCCGCGGCCGCTAAAAAATATAACAATGTGCATCTCATTGATTGGCTATACGTTGCGCAAGACAACGACAACTGGTTTGTCAAAGATAATTTACATCCCAACAGTCTTGGTGAACGTGAATATACCGCAACAGTCGGTCAGACAATGGCTAAAACAGCAACACCATAGCCACTTTATTTTTAGACGAGGGTTCTGATTACTTGCATTACCCGTACAGCAGATTAGCCCAACTAATTATGCTAACAATAACGTAAAAAAGCCGGAACACCAGTAATTAACAGGTGTTCCGGTTTTTAATATTGGTCACGCCAAAAATTCAACAGTTATCCTAACATCACTTACTCAGTCAGTAAGCGATGGGCGTTATCGTAAAAGATCGCTTGTTTCTGCTCATTTGTTAATAGATCAGTCGTTGTTAAAGCGTGACCTAATTGCCGCGAGCCATCTAACGGCGTATATGGAATATCACTCCCGTAAAGTAGGTGCTCAGGCTGAGCCAAGCTCATTAAAGTTTGCAACTGCCGTGGTAGCACGGCTCCAGCTACGTCAAAATAAACATGGTGCATCACATCATAAACATCCACCTGATAAACCTTCTGCGCATATTGTGCGATTCGATCATCAACAATTCCCAAAAAAGCACCAGCATGCGGTATAATCACCTTGATATTAGGATATTTTTCAAAGAAGTGATACTTCAACATATTAATAAACGTCATCGTGGTATCCATAAAAAATCCCAACAACGGCACTGGTAAATCAATATCAACGTTTTTAGGCAAGATTGCTGGTTCATTTGGATGTAAGGCCACAATCGCTTGGCGAGCATCTAGTTCTTGGTAGACCCGTTCCAAGACTGGTGATCCAAAGTAAAGTCCGCGTGAGTTGGTTGGCACTGTGACGCCTAAAGCACCATCCTGGTCCAAAGCCTGTTGCACCGTTTTGACAGCATCCAGTTCATAAGGAATTGGTAGACTCGCCAAGTATCCTAATTGATCTGGGTATTGCTGGGCTAAGCTTTTACCATCGTCGTTAGCCGCTTCAACTAAGCGTAGGGTTTCCGCCTTATCGCCGAAGTTCACGTGTGGGGATGATAACGATAAAATCGAGTAACTAATATCATTATCACGCATAAAGTTAAGCGTAAGCTGTGGTGTCCACTCAGGTGTCGGCCAGCCATCAGGATCACCTGGAACATGACGCTTTAGTGCCTCAACGTAACTCGTTGGTAAATAGTGGGTATGAAAATCAATTTTTGACATTATCTGCACCTCGTTTTTTAGAATAACCATAGTCTAAGACCAAACGAGTGCGTTGGAAATGTACAATTGATGTCAAATTGACCATTTACAGGAGGTGACATGATGACAACTAACTATCCGCTTGCCGTACAGAAAATGTTCGCAACTGTCCCAGCACTACTGACAGTGACCCCCATCTTTAAATTGACTGTCACCATGGTCGTCAAAGCAGCCCACGTTAGTCGTGGGAGTTTTTACAGTCACTTTCAAGATATTTACGACTTCATTCACGCTTTCGAACATGCTTTAATCGAACAAGCAACCGTTTCAAAGCAAGTCCTTAACCAAGGGATTCAAGCTGCCCTGGTTCATCCGGACCTGCATAATGCTTATCCAACCTATCTGGAACTAACAACGAATATCAACACCCAATTGGCTAGTTTTCAGGCCTTGCTTGGCCCCCATGGTGATCCACAGTTTCTTGATCAGCTTCAGGCCGGTCTCATTGATAATTTACTCGCCACTACTGAGCAGGCGCCCTTAAATCATCAATATTTCCAGTCGATTCCGGCTGACTACGCCATGCCAATCTACTTTAGTGGCGTGCTGACAATTATTCAGCACTGGCTGACTAAACCCCATCCGGAGCCACCTGAAGTGGTCGCCAACATTATCGTTCAGAGCCGCTACACCGCGGCTTACCATCTCTTTTCCGACCGTCCGCTTGGGGACGATAATAACTAGAAGCCAAACTAAAAGCTGGTCATAATCCCATAATTGTGGATTACGACCAGCTTTTAGTCACGACAGTCAATACTTATTATATTCAGTGCATGGTCACGATCATTTGATCGCCCCACACTTCCAACTGATGCAGTTGCTTTTGAAAACTAACGCCCGCAGTCGTCAACTGAAATTGATAGTTTCCTGCAGTCGCAACTAATCCTAATTCGGTTAATTTAGCTAAAACATTCAGTAGTTTAAGCGTGCTAAGACCCCTAACTCGCTGGCGCAAATTCATAATCTCAGTTGGCGCCGCCTTCAGGTTGATCAGCACTAACGCGGCCCACCGGTCATTGAGCACGCCTAACCCGACTTTCGTGCCAATATTTAGATCACGCATTACCATCAGTCCATACTTCCTTACTTAGAATTTATAATCATTATGACTATTCTAAGTAAGTTTGCGTTGGAATGCGAATAACTTGCTTGCCATCGACTTTTCAGACTTTTATTTTTGAATGTCCGGATACGTCTGACAAAAGTCAACGACCGCTCCCCGTAAATTAGCTTCATCGGTGAAATGACAAGCCACAACATCTGGTTTTATAGAAGCAATTTTGACCGTTGCCCGCAATTTTTCGATTTCAGCATTGATTGCTGGGAGTAGATGCGGATTATTCGAGACCGCCCCACCCATCACGATCAATTCCGGGTCAAAGCTGTATTGTAAGTTGTAGATGGCCCGCGCTAAGGCCCGAACCATAACTTGAACTTCAGCTTGAGCATCAACATCACCCTTGGCAGCCAGTTCAAACACGGCTTGCCCGTCTAGCTCAGGTTGAGCTGGATGGCTCGCGTTGTACCGCTTCGCAACAGCTACCGCGGTGCCTAACTCACTTAAGATCTGATGGTCATTCATGAGCGTGAATCCAAACTCACCACCGAATAAGTGCGCGCCGTGCCAAATTTGATGATTCACAATGACCGACCCACCAACACCGGTTCCCACAATTAAGAAGCACAGGCTAGCAACCTGCTTCCCAGCCCCATCCGCCAATTCAGCCAACGCCGCACAATTGGCGTCATTTTCCATACTGACCGGTAATTCAAAACGGCGTTGTAATTCCGGCTGAATCCGAAAATTATGAATATACGGCAGTGCGCTGGCACCCTCAATAATTCCAGTTGCCTTGTTGACAGCCCCGGGCGAACTAATGCCTACACCAGCAATTTGATAATCGCGTTTCATCTGCGCGACCTGCGTGGTTAGCAAAGTGTAAAATTCAGCTAGCGTTGTGGGCGTCGTAACTTTGGTCTTAGCAACTAATTGCTGATCTTGCCACACAGCAAACTTAATGGTCGTTCCACCAATATCAATAACTCCTAATGACTGCATCGTTTTACCATTCCTTTATCAATTAAACTAGTTATCATAACAATGATAGCGCTTAATCAACAAAATGTATATTCTTTTGTCAAACTTCAAATACAGTAGTTTTCAATTATCTTTCATGCCCTTTAACTAGTTGTATCAACTACAAACAACGGTCTAAGTCGATGTCAGTTCCGTTCCAACAATTGAAAATCACAGACCAGACCGCAAACTAAACCTAAAATACTTTCTGATTATTTTCATGGAAATAACAACTTATCACTATTATATTGTAGTGTTATGACCAACTAGATATTTTCGAACCCTATTCAATAAAGAAGCTAAGCGAATCTTAAAATCAAGTTAAGCAGTCCTTTTTACTATGACAAATTGTCCAATTTTAAGGGTTCACTTACTGAAAAAAATTCACTTGGAGTTTTCCATTCCAAGTCCTTGCATAGCCAGTTATTTAAATCTGTGACGGATGCGGTAATTTCTTGGTCATTAGATTTAATTATCATACTTTTGGGAATAGGCAACAGTAATTCCAAATCTTGCATCATTGAATTATTGATAAAAACACCTTTTCCATCCAATTATAGAAGATTGCATGACTAAATTTCCAAAGATGACGTTTTGAATTTATGAACATTCCAAGAAATTTAGGTGATGTTTTATAGCTAGACTTGTTTATCCGGTGAAACAGTCCATAATAAAGCTTTATCAAAATAAATCTACGGAGGCGTGTCTACGGCTGATCAACTAGTATTAGATACTCAACAATGGTTAAACTCCACGTACGGTGACGTCGCTGGATTTGGTAGTGTTCCAGAAAATGGTCTTACTGGCTGGGACACAATTTACGGTCTTACTCGTGGTTTACAGTATGAACTGGGAATCACTGATTTAGTTGATAACTTTGGGCCAACAACTGCAAAGCTCTTTGATGAAATTGCTGATGATATTGTACCTGGTTATTCTGGTAATATCGCATATATTATACAGGGTGGTTTCTGGTGTAAAGGCATTGATTCCGCCGCTTTTGATGGCGAGTTCACTAGCGATACTGTATCGGCAGTTACAACCATGAAGGAATACGCTGGATTAAGTGATACATCCGGTACCCTGGATTCTCAGTTCATGGCTGCCCTACTCAATATGAGCGCCTTCACCCTGGTTGCGGATGGCTATGAAAAGATCCGTACGATGCAACAACAATTAAATCATGACTATCTCGCCTATACTGGCATTCTACCCTGTGATGGCGTTTATCAACGCGATACAAACACCGCTTTGATTTATGCTTTACAAGCCGAAGAAGGACTTGATACCGACACTGCCTCTGGAACTTATGGGCCAATGACGCAAGAACTGACTCCAACTGTTTCGACTGGTGATAATAATAATCTTGTTCGTATACTACAATGGGGCCTTTATGTAAATAATCAAGCGTATACGGGGGCTTTTGATGGCAGTTATTCTTTAGATGTATCAAGCTCAGTAGCAACTTTTGAAAACGATATGGCCCTACCAGAAACAACTGGTGCATCAGCAGGATTGGACGTTTTCATGAGTCTTCTAACCTCTGCCGGTAACCCTGACCGCGATGCTGTTGCTTGCGAGACATCTCACCAAATTGATGCTAGTGAAGCCGCCGCACTTAGCTCTGCTGGTTACAAATACATCGGTCGCTACTTAACTGGGACAGCCGGTACTGGAAGCAGTGAGGTTGATAAAAACCTAACCACCAGTGAAATCAGTATATTAACTAATGCTGGTTTGAAAATTTTCCCTATTTATCAAGACGGTGCATCCGATGATGAAGACTACTTCACTCAAACTAAGGGCAGTAGTGATGGGCGTAAAGCTGGCTTAGCAGCGATGCAATTAGGTTTCCCGGATGATACAATTATCTACTTTGCCGTGGACGTCGATATTCAGGATGGTGACATAGCTGGTACGGTCGAACCATACTTCACTGGCGTGGCAAGTGGGATCAGTAGTTTCGGGTTTCAAGTTGGTATTTACGCCACAAGAAACGTCGCCAATACGATTATTGTGGATGGATTAGCCGAAAAAGCTTTTGTATCCGATATGTCTACTGGCTTTTCGGGTAATCTCGGGTTTCCAATGCCCAGTGAATGGGCCTTTGACCAATTTAATGAGGTTGCTTTTGATGATTTTTACATTGATAAGGTAGCTTCTAACAGTAGCCGCTCGACGGCAGTGGATGACTTCTCAGCTGGTAGTAGCGTTGGTGGAAGCGATGATTTAGACGCAATTAATGAAATTATTCAGAAACTAGGCAATACAAATACTTACTTTAATTTTGTGAAATCCGTCTCAGTTGAAGCGTTTAGTGACACGTACACAATTTCAACACCCGCTGCTGATTTTTCTTTAAAAGTTGATTTAGAAGGAAGCATTAGTGACGACGATGGTACCGTGTCAGCGACATATAAGGTAAATGATGGTAGTACCAGTTTTTCTGTTAGTGATGCAGTCCAAGAGTTACTTACACAGAATGAAACTGCATTAGGTTCATCTGATATGACAAATGCTATGAACGAAATTGCGGGTGTCATAAAAAATGGTGATATTTCAAGTAATACATCTATTAAAACTTCTCTCATGACGATTACCCTGAAAATTAAATCAACGTTTGAGCACACTGCCAGCAATGGGAAAACATATTCTATTGAATATGAAATTACACTTGACATTCACTTCCATGAATTCATAGCGCCCCTACCAGTTAATGTTACTCAAACTCAGGCAACTGATTATAATAATAATCTAAAGACTATTTTGAGTATTCCCGCAAATGCTCTAGACTATATTAATAACTTGCATCCAGATTTACAATTCACACCCACGCCAGCTTCAACAGAATCGTCCTTAGCAGTTATGATGATGTTCATTATCACTTTGTTAGCGGCTGTTGCTTGATAATAACGGTTTTGAGTACCAAAAATTATAATTAAGACCATGTAAGGGGGATGCAAATGCAATCTAACTCGGTTGCAAACACTCTTAGTACTGTGATTTTCATAGCGTTAATAAATCTCTTTATAATAGGGCTAGTTATTCTTTGTTTGCCAAGCATTAAGATGCGAGCCAGTTTCTTCAACCTCCGAGCACGTATCAACGCCAGAAAAAAATATTTATTAGAGCCACTAAAAAATAATCCAACAGCAAAGAAGTACCTAATCGGCTATTTTATTAGTAGCTTCATAGCGGCTCTCAGTACTGGAGGACAAATTTTCATAATGGCAAATGGATATCCAGTGGAGGCCACAATAATTAATTGCGCCGCTTATGGATTCACTTGGTGGTTCAGTCGTACTTCAAAACTTACGAGGAATTATTGGGAGCAAAATAAAAGTGGGTATTCAGAGTTTCGACTATCATCAGCTAACGTTTTCTGGCTTAAACAGATTCTTCTTAAAACTATTTTAGTGGATGGCATGATTATTAGCATTTCATTAATGACATACATGGTTTGTTTCGGCCATAACCGATAATAGTTGCTGCGCAACACTATTATAATCTTCACTAGAAATCAATATGCTCTATTCAGTCTAACGACAGAAAATTGACTTGGCTATAATAATAAATTGAAGGGTCGCCAGTGATGGCACCTTTCGCCTTACATATCTAAAAGCTAGCTTTCTGAATCACAATTAAAAGGTCACCAGAAATGGTGGCCTTTTAATGTGCGCTTTTGATTGGCAAACTGTGTTTGCATGATTCAGTTGTTGCATATGATTTTCAAATCAGCAATCCGAACTCAGCAACTATCTTAGTTATAACACCTACATTTGGAAAGATTGAGCTTTGATAATTTCCATGCTTCCAAATTCAGCGTCTTCATTCAAATACCAGCCATCGCGAAATAACTGGCTCAATCACTCATTTAAGCTAATCTATCTCCCAAAATATCTGATATCTATTAAATCAACAAGTCAGTTGGATACTATACATCAATATCTCGGTAACCAACTATTTTTAGTTAATCTTTAAATTGAATTTTAACGTAATCCCGATAGAGTGGGACGTTCGCCATCAGCTCTTGATGCGTACCTGAACCACTCACATGCCCATCTTCAATGAAGTAAATCTGATCCGCATCCACGATTGTGCTCAGCCGATGGGCGATCACTAGGGTCGTCCGGCCCTTCATTAATTCGCCGAGGGCTTGTTGTACCATCGCCTCCGATTCGGAATCCAGACTAGCAGTGGCTTCATCGAGCATTAGAATCTTGGGGTCTCGTAGAAAAGCCCGTGCAATGGCTAACCGTTGCCGTTGACCACCACTGACTTTAACCCCACGTTCGCCAACTTGCGTCTCAAGGCCATCTGCCATGGCGCGTACAAAGTCAGCCGCGGAAGCTAATTCTAAGACGTGCCACAACTCATTGTCGGAGTATAACCGATCAGCACCGTACGTTAAGTTTTGACGAATCGTGCCAGCCATGATTGCCGAGTCTTGACTGACATACCCGATTTGTGACCGCCAACTATTGAGACTTAGTTCATTAACATCTTGCTCGCCAATACTAATTTCACCAGCGGTTGGTTGATAATAACGTTCCAGAAGGCCAAAGATAGTCGACTTACCACCACCAGACGGTCCCGCAAACGCCACCACCGTATTTGGTTTAGCTTCAAAACTGACATCGTGTAAAATTTGTTGATCATCATCATAGGCAAAGTCAACATGGTGCATCGCCAAAGTCTCATTGGCGACTGCGTGTTCAACACCAACCGTCAATTGTTCTTCTGGTTCATTCAACAACTCCCGAATCCGGGCCGTCGAGCCACTGGCCTTTGCTAACGTGGTGAAGAACTGACCAAGCATCCCAGCTGGGCCAATGATTTGGAACAGATACATTAAAAATGAGACCAAAGTCCCCATCGTCATCGTTCCACTGGCAACCCGCGCAGACGCATACAATAGTACCCCAACGAATAACGCCATCATCGTTGCCGTCATCACTGGACTTGAGATGGAATCATAAATGGCTTCGCGTAGTCCAATTCGATACAACGTCTTAATCTGATGTGCACCAGTCGTTGTTTCCACTGGTTCAGCATTGGACGATTTCACTAAGCGAATCTCACTCAGCGTTTCTTCTGCCGTCCCGCTAAAATTAGCTAAAGCATCTTGGCGTTCATGACCAATCTTGCCCGTCTGCCGCATGATTGGAAACATGACTAATAAAACGGCTGGAATCGCCAAGACCATAATCAAGGTCATTCGCCAGTCCATCAAGACCATGATTGCGATGGCCCCAACTAGTTGCATCAGCGACGTCACAACTTGCGGAAATGCGTTAGCGAGCAAGTCTTTGATCTGCGTCGAATCATTCACCAACCGCGACGTCATTTCACCCGTCTTAACGTTGTCAAAGTAGCGAACCGGGAGCCGGACTAATTTATGCCTTAAAGTCCCCCGTAAATTAGCGACAACATTTTCACCAAAAATCCCCAATAAGGAACCTGATAACGCGCTAATGACTGCACTGATCAAGAATAAGCCAATCACACCAATTAGTAAGGTCTGATTAACGCCGTGACTAAACCCATTAATCAACGTTTGGGCAAACTTGGGCACCATCAACTGCGCACCAGTCGCCAATAAGCCTAATGCCAAGCCCAACCAGAGTTGCCAATAACGAGGGCTAGCGTGCCGAATCAACTGTAAGAATTGTTTTAAATCAAATTTACCACCCGCCGGACGCGAGTATGCTGCTTGTGGTCGTTCCATCTGCTCTTATGCCTCGTGTTTCTAAAATTTAATTAAACCAATGATGCCCATGACCCCAACCGGGACGTGGGCCAAAACCGTGTTGTTGACCAAATTGCATTAAATCTTGAATATCGATGTCATCCGCATTGGCCCGCAACTTATCTAATAAATGTTGTAACTGATCGCGCTCATCATCCGTCAGATTACCAAATAACTGATCCGCTAAATCACTCGTTCCTTGCGCGCGATGGTCCGCCATCTCACGACCACGGTCACTTAACCGGACGATCACCACCCGTTTGTCATGCGCACTTGGTTCGCGTTCAATCAAGCCCCCGTCTTCTAACCGATTCAACGTGGCACTAACTGAACTTGGTCGAATATCCAAGATCTCAGCAATCTCAGCATTGGTTAAACCAGCGGGTGCATCCGCCAATACCCGTAAAATTCCCATTTGACCACGCTCAGAACCATGGTCTCCAAAATGAAATTGTTGGGCAACCGCCATGACGAAGGCCCGATTTTGAAATAACTTCCCAAAACTACTAAATAAATCACGATTATTAACTGTCATGAATTTTTGTCCTCCTTGATTTGAATGATGCTTATGTTAGCACGATAGTTAGATAAATGCAACAAAAACTAACTAATTATATAAACATTTTTTTACCTGTCCAATTGCGACTTCACCGCAACTATCATTAACGATATTGCTTTTACCTCAATTATCAAGACTACGATTTGCACGATAACTTAAAAGTCCGCTCTTTCTGACCAGCAGTTCTCAGAAAGAGCGGACTTATTACTATTCAATTTAGTGTAATTAATTATTAATGATGAGTTCGGCCGGCAAAACAATACTTTGCGGATGTTCACTGATTGCTAATTCTAATGCCCGAGCTCCCACGACTTCAAAATGATGATCAATGGTTGGAATGCCCAACACTTCACCAGACAACTGATGCTCCTGCCCAATCAAAAGTGGAACAGGCCGTTGCGCAGCCAAATAAGCTCGACGCATCCCCACTGCAATGTCATCACCATTAGTCAGTACCGCGGTCACTGGTTCAGTAAGTTGGGCAAAATAGGTTCCAGCATGCTCGCCATCTTCCGCCGTAATGATTCCGGTATACAATAACTTCGGTGACAATGTCCGCTGATAAACTTGTTCATAGGCCCCAACCATCGCCTGTGTCGTGGCACTAACCTCCAGCGGTCGACTTGTTAATATCGCGATTCGCTGATGATGTCGCTGTTTTAAATACGTAAACGCCTCAACATACGTCGCTGTACGCTGGGCATAGGCAGCTGGTAAAGAATAGTCATGGGGATTTTCACACAATACGATTCGTCCGTAACGCTGATAAACTGCAAGTTTTTTTAATGGCAACCCGTGGGATGTAAAAATCAGTGCATCATAAGCATGCTGACGGAGTGCCTCCAAGTATTTCAACTCTAATTGCGAGTCCCATTTGGATGGTAGTAATACAATGTGATAATTCGCAGCAAAAGCAGCTCGCATAATTCCATGTAACAGTTGAGTAAAGTATGGATGATCAACATGCGGCAGCACAACTCCAATAGTTAACGTTGCCCCCCGACTCAGGTTACGAGCTACGGCGTTTGGAACATAATCTAATTTGTTGATTACCGCTTCAATATCTCCACGAGTTTTGGCAGAAACATAATTTTGATGATTCAGTACGCGCGAAACGGTGGAAACTGAATAACCAGACAAACGGGCAATATCATGAATGTTCGTCATCAATATTACCTCCCGATTAAATGTGACAAGGCGTAAGCCACGCCATCTTCATCATTACGTTTGGTCACACGATGCCCATATTGCTGAATAGTTGAATCAGCATTGCCCATTACAATTGGTAAACCAACCGCCCTCAGCATTGGCAAATCGTTTTCACCATCACCAAAGGCAGCTATCTCATTAGTTGTTAAATGATATCGTTCTTTAATAAATGCAATTCCACGAGACTTTTGTGCCTGAGCACTAGTTACTTCTAAATACGTCTGTCCAGATAATTTAACACTAGCGTAACTACCGACCAATTGTTTAAGGGCCATTGCGAGTGTTGCCATAACATGTTTGTCTAAGGTCATAATCATAATTTTAAAAATAGCTGCAGGATATTGCCGAAAGTGATCTGTATAACTCGTAATCGGTGTTACTATTTGTCCCGTCAGCTGCTGTTCTGTACGAGTCCCAGCATCAACTTTTTCCGTCACCCAATCCGTTTGCGTGTAACAGCTCAGGCTAACTGTCGGCGACTCCGTCTTAACAAACTCGAGCACTTGTAATGCTAATTTCTGATCTAACGGGGCTGCTTGTAACGCCTTAACTTGATTCTGACAATATTCAAAAATCAAACCACCATTAAAGCCAATCTGGGGACCTGTTAACCCTAGTGCCTGAATTGTATCACGCATTTCAATAGGTGCGCGAGCTGATACAAGCGTCATTGGTAAGCCACTTTCTCGCACTGCTTGAACAGTTTGTGGACTCACAATTCCTTGAGAATTCAATAGCGTCCCATCTAAATCTGAAAACAAATAATTAATCATGCCAATGTACTCCCGTCAATTATTTTATTAATCTTACCCTTAGTATACCTGCTCAAACGCGTTCGAGAACAAGCCCGATGACAAAAAAACTCGCGATATTTTCGCGAGTTAAAAAGGTTAGCTCAATTAAATGAATTCGGTAACCTGCGTACCAGCGTAACGCGTTGTCGTGATCGGTTCGCTAGCCGCCTTGCCAAGTGCTATAGCCATCACTGGTACATAGCGCTTGGCATCCAAGCCAAAGGTCGTCGCGACTTTATCTGCCGCATAACCCGCAATTGGATTAGCATCATAGCCATGTGCGCGGGCAATCAATAGTAATTGCATTGCGGCCATACTACTATCAATCATCGCATCGGCTTGTAGAAATTCTGGACTCGCATTTTCATACATTGGTAAGAACGTCTTGAAGATTTGATCCCGCTTTTCCGGGGTAATGCGTCCTTCTTCACAAGCTTTATTCCACACGTCCCGATAGACCAAATGCGATTGCGTATCGCCTAGGACAAAAATCATGGCTGAGCAAGAATCAATTTGTGGATAATTAAACGGCATTAAAACCGACTTTGCTTTCGCCTTACCGTCCGCACTATCGGCAACCACAAAGTGCCAGGATTGCAAGTTGCATGCTGATGGTGCACTGATTGTCTCATCAATAATCGTTTGCAATTCTTCACGGTCAATTTTGACAGTCGGATCAAACTGCCGTACTGATTGGCGGTTAAACACCACGTCTTTAAAATCATTATTTTTAATATTAGTCGTCATGGTTGTTGGCATCCTAAACAACTCCTTTTTTAAAAGTAACAAATTCATTAATCAGTCTTATTATAACTGATTTTGTATTTGTTTTCACAATTATTTTGAAATCGCTATCATTAGCACCTATTATTCCGACCAATATTTATTTTTTATGCTCATTACCTGGGGTCATCGTTTATACCAGTATTACTTATGCTTGTCGGACTTGTAGTTCCGTATTTGTATTTATATTAGACCACTCCCAATTGTACTGTTAATCTTATTAAGCCAATGGACTATACCAATAAAAAGCGGTTGTAATAGCGCTTTCACCACCGTACAACAATGGTTGCACTTATTCAAAACTATCTTTTTAGGGGGATTTTGTACATGAAGAATTATTTGCAACGTATGGGCCGTTCACTGCAATTACCCGTTGCCGTTCTACCCGCAGCAGCTTTACTTGTGGGAATTGGTAACTGGTGGGCATCTGCTAGTAACGACATCGTCGCACACTTCTTACAAGCCGGTGGTAACGCTGTTCTGAGCCAATTACCACTACTATTTGCAGTTGGTTTGGCACTCGGTATGTCAAAAGATAAAGATGGCGCAGCCGCTCTTGCTGGTTTAGTTGCCTTTGAATTACCAACTAACGTTTTAAAACCAGAATCGGTCGCCACACTCTTGAATATCAAGGTAGCCACTGTTAATCCAGCGTTTGGTCAAATTGGCAACGTCTTCATTGGGATCATCTCTGGTCTGATTGCCGCAGCTCTTTACAATCGCTTCCACGAGACCAAACTACCGATGGCTCTTTCATTTTTCAGTGGTAAACGTCTAGTCCCAATCTTAGCCGCGCTGACCATGTTATTAGTCAGCGTTGCGCTTCTCATTGTTTGGCCGCCCGTCTATGATGCATTAGTTACCTTTGGCAAATTCATCGTGGGTCTCGGTGCCGTTGGGGCCGGTCTCTATGGCTTCTTCAACCGCCTATTGATTCCAACTGGGTTGCACCAAGCACTCAACTCCGTTTTCTGGTTTGACGTTGCTGGCATCAATGATATTGGTAAATTCTTAGCACACAAGGGGATCAAGGGTGTGACTGGGATGTACCAAGCTGGTTTCTTCCCAGTCATGATGTTTGGTTTACCAGCTGGGGCCTACGCGATTTACCGCAATGCGTTACCAGAACGTAAAGTTGAAACAGCATCCCTGATGATGGCCGGTGCGTTTGCGTCCTTCTTTACCGGTGTGACCGAACCATTAGAGTTCTCATTTATGTTCGTAGCTTGGCCACTCTATGTTTTACACGCAATCTTCACTGGTTTATCGCTAGCCTTTGCTGCCTTCATGCACTGGACAGCCGGTTTTGCCTTCTCCGCCGGGTTAGTTGACTACATTTTAAGCCTTAAAAACCCGATTGCTAATCAACCTTTAATGTTAATCTTACAAGGATTGGTTCTAGCCGTCATTTACTACTTTGGCTTTGACTTCGCAATCAAGAAGTTCCATTTGATGACACCGGGCCGCGAACCAGTGACAGCCGATGATGCCGATGATTTAGCCATCGCCACTGATGCGGATGATGACAAATACACACGTCAAGCCAAGCAAATTTACGCTGCGCTCGGTGGTGCCGATAATTTAACGGTTGTCGATAACTGCACGACCCGTCTCCGATTGCAATTAGCCGATACGTCAACCATTAATGAAGCCGCTATCAAACACAGTGGTGCTGCTGGTATTAACAAATTAGACGACCATAATCTACAAATCATTATTGGGACCGAAGTCCAATTCGTCGCCGACGTGTTGAGCCACTTAAAGCTCACGAACGCACCCATTACTAAGACCACGACTAGCGATGAAGCTGTTGCGACAGCACCAACTGCGACTAATATCACTAGTGGTGTGACCACCGACTTTTACAGCGTCGCTAACGGTCAGTACGTAGATATTGAAAACGTCGCCGACAACACATTTGCTAAGAAGATGTTGGGCGATGGCTTCGCAATTGATCCCGCAGACGGGACGATTACGAAGCCGGTCGACGGGACGGTCAGCACCGTCTTTCCTACCAAGCATGCAATCGGTTTTAAAACCGATTCAGGGTTAGAAATTCTGCTGCATATGGGTATTGATACCGTTGAGTTGAACGGTGCTCCCTTTGAAGTACTAGTCCAAACCGGTCAACCCGTTCACCATGGCGAAGTAGTTGCCAAAGCTGACCTGGCAGCGATTAAGGCTGCTGGTAAGGCCACAACCATGATGGTTATCATCACTAACATGGATGCTGTCAATTTGATGAAATTCAAGATGTTGACCAACCAAGTCAAAGTCAGTGATGAGATTATGTTGGTCACGACGAAATAACTTGTTACATGCGCCAATTATATGAATAGCCCCCTACGTATTTGATACGCAGAGGGCTATTTTCGATAATCTAGTCGCCGGACAATTCTTTAAATTTCCCTTAACGTAACTCATTCGCCATTTAGCAACGTTTACCGGCAATTATGGATTATTCAATTAACTTATTTTTCCAGAATTATACGTCATATGAATATTATCGCCACGAAACTAATATGGTATGCTAAAACGATTGTCACCTAGCCTCGGAAGTCGGACGAACACGTGTTGATGAACTGCAATCTAAACTAACAGCACGCCTTAATCATGATTTGCACGAAGCGGTGACTAACCGAACCTACAATAATTATATTTTGGTATTGCTCAGCATGCGCTAAGCTAGAAAGGAAAACCAATGTATTTTGGCGATTTAATTTTCATTATATCTATCATCGGTGGTCTCATCAGTTTAGGACTGATCATTTATTTGATTGCGAAATTCGTTAAGTAAGATAATGACCTGCTAACTGATCATCGGCCGTTGCAAGTCGTTTTTTGCAACGACAGCCTCACACCTCAGCTGCGAACATCGTCACCAAGTCATCCGTCCGCAATGCTTGCTTTTCGGCACCACGCACGTCCAACTTGATCTGACCATCCTGTACCATCACTAGCCGGTCGCCGTATGTCAACGCATCGCTCATTTTGTGCGTAATCATCATCGTTGTCAGATGATTGGCCGTCACGATTTGTTGGGTCAGCGCCATCACTTCCGCACTCGTCTTCGGGTCAAGCGCCGCCGTATGCTCATCCAGCAACAACAGCTCTGGTTGGCTCAAGGTGGCCATCAGTAAGGATAAGGCTTGCCGTTGCCCCCCGGATAAATACTTCACTTGCGTATTCAGTCGCGCTTCTAACCCCATATTAAGACTAGCCAGCAACCTTAAGTATCGTTCTTCCTGTCCACGTTGGCGATAACGGCGCAGACTCAAGCTCCCCGTATGACGTTGGGCTAACGTGAGATTCTGGGCCACACTTAGTTCGCCAGCGGTACCCAACTTAGGATCTTGGAACACCCGGGCCACCCACCGTGACCGATACGCAACGGGACGATTGGTCACACGATGATTGGCTAGTGTAATCTCTCCAGCATCCGTATTTAACGTTCCTGCAATCGTATTGAGCAAGGTCGACTTGCCGGCGCCGTTGTTCCCAATAACCGCCACAAATTCGCCAGGTTCAATCGTTAGATTCACGTCCTTTAAGACGTGCCGCTCGTTGCTGGTTCCGGGAAAGAAGACTTTTTGCAAGTGTTGGACGTTCAGAATAGTTGGTTGTGGCATGTTGATCGACTCCAATCTCTTTAAGGTACCGGCGTAACTGCCGTTTTGTCCGGTATTTATTTTGTAATAGTGGCAAGCAGATGACGATGACAAGAATCGCCGCTGATAAAATCTTTAAGTCATTGACGGGGAAACCTAAGCCCATTGCCAAAGTCAACAAATAACGATAGATAATGGCGCCCACGACCATTCCAGTCAAACGGACCCAGATTTGACGACCATGTAAGAAGATTTCACCAACCAGGACTGAAGCCAGCCCGATGACAATCGTCCCAATTCCCATCCCAATATCCGCGTAACCGTTACTCTGTGCAATCAGACCACCCGATAAAGCAATCAAACCGTTAGATAACATATAGCCAATAATGACCATCCGATCGGTATAGATTCCATTCGCAGCACTCATCGCAGGATTATTACCCGTTGCCATCAAAGATAGTCCCAAACGCGTCTGGAATAACCAAATCAACCCGGCCAGGACGACCAGCGTAACCACAGACCCAATCACGATGGTTTGTAAATTCAAAGACCAGCTCGCTGGTAACCATCCCATCAACGTTTTCTGGTCAAGCAAGGGAATATTCGCTTTGCCCATAATGTGCATGTTGATGGAATATAGTCCCGTCATCGTCAGAATTCCGGCCAATAATGACGGCATTTTAAGCTTAGTATCTAATACCCCCGTGACCCAACCGGCCAAACATCCGGCGACAAATCCTAATAAACTCGCCACGATAGCTGACTGTCCGGCCAACATGCTACTAATCGTCACGGCAGCCCCTAATGGAAAACTACCCTCGGTGGTCAAATCAGGGATGTTTAAAATTCTGAAAGTGAGGAACACCCCGATAACCAGTGGCGCCCATAATAAACCTTGTCCAATACTCGTGATTAACATATTACCTCGCTCCCCTCTTATGGTTGCTTGATTGTACTTGGTTGTAAGCCGATTGCCTTAGCATTCGCTTTATTGACGTAGAGGTGTAACTTGTCAGCTGTTTGAACCGCCATTGTTTGCGGCTTTTGCTTCTTGATTAAGACTTGGTAAGCCATTTTTCCAGTCTGTTCACCTAATTCGTAATAGTTAAGACCATACGTCGCAGTCCCGCCATCTTCAGCCATTTCAATCGAACCCGTTACCACTGGTAGCTTTGCAGCCTTGGTCTTCTGACCAATCGTCTTCATCGCACTCGCCATCAAATTATCGGTTGGTAAGTAAAGGCCAGATATTTTACCCGTCAAACCGGCCAAAACACTGGCAACGTCATTAGTACTCGTTGCGCTAACGACCTTTAAGTTGATACCGTGCTTTTTCGCGTAAGCCTTCGCCAACTTGACTTGTAGCACTGAATTTTCTTCTGACGAGTTATACATAATCCCCAACGGTTTATAACCTGTACTCATATTCTTCAATAACTGTAATTGTTTGCCGACGGGCATTAAATCGCTCGTGCCGCTCACATTAGTTTGGGGCTTCGTATCACTTTTCACCAACCCCGCCGCTTTCAAATCGGTTACGGCCGTAACCAAGGTCGGCACCGTCGTCGTTTTCTTGGCTAATGCCTGAGCAGCTGGCGTTGCGATGCCAACTAACAAATCATTTTTCTGTTGGACGAGTTGTTGGCTCATTGTATTCAAATTACTCTGATCACCCTGTGCATTTAGATAGTGATACTTGACCGTTATTTTACTGTTATGCGCTTTTAATTCTTTTTGTAATCCGGCTTTGAAGCCCTTGCGCGCTTGGTCTAGTGAACCATGTTGAACCACCTGTAAGATGCCCACCGACACGCTTTGCTGACCACTCGTTGCTTGTTTGCCACAACCAGCTAATAGTAACCCAGCACCTAAAATTAATACCCCTAAAGTTGTTTTTTTCATCTTGAAACGCTCCTTAAAAATTGTCTGGTTCGCCCAACGTTCATCAACGTCTTGATGAACCGGACTGAAAACAAAAAACACCAGTTAGATTCTGGGAAGAATCTAACTGGTGTTTTATCGGGCCCGATATTTTTCCAGATAGATTGTCCCTGCATCTACCTGGCGTTTAAGTCATGTTGAATAACTTTAGCTCTCGATAGATACAAACGCGTTGCGTGCGCTTGTATCCATCAAACGAATACAAACGCTATCTAAAGAAAAAGCTAAAGGCAAATTGATTATTTAATTGAAGGTTAGTTGCTAATGACATATTAGTCATCCTCCGTTTCAATTTATAGCTAATAGTAAACCATGACGACACCTAACTTGTCAACTGCGAACCAGTAAAAAATTTAAGTGCAATTGGTCAAAGTCCCCGTCACCCAACTGATACACGCTAACTTATTTATCTGGCGTATCACTCAGAGTCCAACTCAAGGTACCTTGATAAGTATCAGCGTAAATACCTGGTTGCGCTGATAATCCGATTCCCTTCGTTGTCGACCAATCGTCAGTGACTACCGTATCGGTCGTCCCCGCGACTTTTTGTCCCTGTTGGACCAACGTCGCTTGATTCGTTAAGACGGTCTGTGCACTACCATCACGGTAAACCAAATCGCCCTTCAACGTCCGTCCACTGACCGTTGTCGATGTCAGCGGCGTGGCACTAACGTACAAATACCACTTAGCCCCGGTCGCCCGGGTATCAGTCACACTGATGGCTAGTGGATTAGTCGGTTGATAGACTTGTGGTGTCAACGGCACCTTTAAATCGCCGAAGCTCATATTGGTCGTTAATTGACCAAACGACAGCGTCCCTGCTAACTTAGTTACTTGTAGCGCAATTTTATCAGATGTTAAGCCGCTGGCGCTCGTCGCATAGATGTGGACCGTGGTACTCTGATTATCAGCGAGCCCCTTGAATAACGCGACCAGACCGCTCTCACTTGCATGATAAGTCATCGTGTCATTAGCGTTACTAGGATTCGTCGCAACCACGCCAGCCTGCTTAACTAACCAATTAACAGCATCGCTATCAGACGTCAACGCCGCTAGATCACTCACGGACAAATTCACCGCTGTACTGCTACTTTTGATTGTCAGCGGTGGTATCGTCACGTCCTTAGTCACCGATTCGGATTCGCCATAATCGGCTTCTCCCGTCTGCGTTACTGTGACTGAAGTGACCCCACTGAGGCCATCATTTAACTTAATTTCATATTTGCCATCACTACCGATTGTCGCCGTGTACGACTTACCATTAATTGTCGTGCTGACGGTATTACCGGCAATCCCAGTTCCTGTCAGAGTGGTATCCGTCGTTGTTGGCGTATTCAGCGTCGTATTAAGGCTAATCCGATTAAACACTGCCAAGCGGTACGTGGATGTCTCACCCTTTACTGTAGTTAATCGAAACCCAATATATACTGGCAAATTATCCTTTAACTTACTCATATCGACTGTCAAAGTCTTGCTAGTATTCATCGATACCGTACTAGAACCAGTCGCCATATTTGTCGGAGTCTTGGTCACTAGTGAAGTTCCAAATTCTTCGGTTGCTTGCTTATAAAAGACATCGTAATATAGCGTTTTAATCTCCGAACTATTCGCAAACAACGAACCACTAAAGGTCAACGTTATTGTGGTAGTCTTAGTCGATATACGTCCCTGATCCGCATAGTTGGCCGTCACTTTGGTTAAGCTTGGATATATCCCAATTCCACCCGAGATATTGAACCCAACGACATCACCGCTATTAAAGTAAGTGTAGTACTTATTACTCGAATTAGCGATTGTCGTTGTCGCAGACGTCACGGGCGCCGCTGCCTGACTCGTAATCGCTAGCATGCTGATAAACGCTAAGCAGCTCAGTAACAGCATGCCTAGCTTAATATGCCGCAGTCGTTTCACGTGTTCGCCCCCCTTTCACGCATTAACTTAAGCACCTGCCACCCTAATAAGAGTGCCATTAAGGTCAGGAACCCGAGCCACTGATAATAGTGATTCGCTTGGACCCCGGTTTGGGGCAAACGGCCCGTTGCTAGTACCTGTTGCCACTGACCGACAAAGCGATTGGGCGTGGCTTTGACAGCCTTCGTTGCGTACACAACGTCGCCCTGCGGAATTTGTTGCACCGTCGTAGGCGTTTGTTTGTCCGCTGAACGTGACGTATAGAACTGTATTTGTGTCGACGAAGTGCCCACCGTCTGAGCAGCTCCCCCGATGGATGGTCCTAGGCCGATTAATAAGCCCAGTAAGCCCCGTATCAACAGCCATCGTATCATTTGTCAGTCCCCCTTTTTTACCCAGCTACTAATTGTTCATGACGCTTAGCAGTCCCAAACTAAACACCGAGCCGATTGCTGTTAATCTTGGGATTGCCGCCGCTTCTTCAAGAAAAGCACTAACCACAAAATCAGTAAGACTACAATCAACATGCCCAGTGCGCCCAGACCAATCAACCACCAGATACTGATGCCGTTATCATCAACCGTATCCTGGTTATACGTCTTAGCCGTGGCGGCACTAATCTTGAAGTCGCGGTCAAAAGTCCACTTATGAGCGCTGTTGTGCGCAACCAAGTGTAAATGATACGTCCCCGCTTGAAGCTTCTGTTTGTTGAGTAACAATGGGTAATTAAACGTCGTATTAGGCGCCAACATCACGCCTTGTTTGGTCGCCTTTACGACGGTTTTGCCACTATCTTTGGCTGTGACCGTCGTCTTCATGGTAACCCGTGGTATCATCACTGCTGCAGTATTGCGTAACGTCACCACGATACTCCGGTGATAATTAACCATTCCAGCAGCGACATCGCTTAGTTTCAAGACGGGCGTGGGCGCAGTCCCTAAGCTGTACTTGATGCCCACCACATAAGAATATTCACTGCTAATATTCGTAGCACCCTTCACTTCACCAGTGACCTTTTGATCGACGCGTTTAAAATACCAACCACCTAACAGGGCACCGTTAAAATCCTTAGTCGGCATGGTCGTTTGGGCACTGACCAGCTTAGAACCGTTGGCTGGAACTGTCACCGTCGTTGGCCCCTTGATTTTAGTCAATTGGTCGACCCGATACTGCAGTGAGGCATCATACTTTTTCGCCGGGGTCACGTATTCAATTGCGCCGCCACTGTTGGTATATGCCGTATGAATCCCCATTGCAACGCGGATATCCCGGTTAGTCGTATTATAGATTCGCGTCTGCAACGTTTGGGTCTGCCCTGCCGTCATTTTGAGGTCAAAAAACGTTGCCTGTTTATCAATTTGGTTTTTCGGCGTTTGGGCCGCGACACTAAAACCAATATTATTACTGGTGTCCGTATTGGCTGCCTGTGCTGGAACCACCGCGGACAAGCCGCTGATCATCACTAAGATGGCCCCTAACCACCGCATCATTTTCTTCATTATTGCGTCCCCCCGTCGATTATTATGTAAAAGAGACGCCCACTATTACGTGGTCATCTCCAAGTTCATTAATTTAATTATCTGCTGATGATGTTAATGTCCAATTTAGGACGCCCTTGTAAGTCGTAGCGGCCGCCGTGTTAGCCACGACGTTCAACTTGACTGCAGCCGGATCAAGCAAGTCAGACGTAATCCCCGCCCCACTCTTATCCGCTGCTGTCATGACATTCCCAGAAGTTGTCCCCGTAAAGGACGCCCCGGCACTAGTTGAAGCTTGACTACCTAAGTCAAGTTCAACAGCTTGTCCGGCCGCACCATTACCACCGGTACTGCCGTTGCTAGCTTCCGATCCGGAAGAAATGACCGTCCCTGCAGGTAAGGAGACCGTGGCCCCCTTAAGCGTACTTAAGTTACCATCCGTGCCATCCGCAGCGGCAACACTCAATGTCCAACCCGCATCCGTCCCGCGTTGATCAGTGACAAACCAGCACCGGAATTGGCACCGTTATCGCCATCACCAGGCTTAGGGTCAAGTGGTTTCGTTGGGTCAGTCGGATCGACCGGATCAACTGGATTAGTGGTATTTGCCGTAAACGTTGCCGTTGCATTCGTCGTCCCACTCCGATTTTCACCATCGGCCGCGTGACCAACGATTGGCGTTAAGGCCCCCAATAAAATGGTACTGGTCATGAGTAAACTGCCTACTACTTTTTTCATATCGTGCATCCCCTTTAGTTTGCCTAATTCATTAACTGCACTAATAATTTACCACACTTTCCAACAATTACAACCCCTTAATCTTTGAGTTGCTTCTTTGTTAACCAGTGAAAATCAACCAGGTCAACTGTTCCGGCCGTATTTTGTATGCAGTATTAATTTTTTGTTTCATCATTTTTACATTAAAAAACGTTCTATCCGCTGTTTTTCTAATACTTGTACAACATTAATAAAACAACAGATAGGGATTTAATCCAATTAATAATAATTTTTTTATTGTGACGTTCAAGTCAGTCTCGTTCTTCTTGATCAGTCTCGGTTTGCTATCAATTTTATTATCCGGTCTTAAATTTGTGTGTACCGCTCAAAACCGCATGGTAATAACGAATCCAATCAGTTATCACTACTCCTCACAAGTACTAGTTAGTTGCCGTAATTTCCCATTAGCTAGCGAATGTCCTGTCTATAAAACATTCAGTCGACCGCAGCCTTAAGTAACAATACGTCGAAAAAAAAGACTCAGGATTGAATCATCCTGAATCTTTTTTGTGACCGGCGAATTTACAATTGAAATGCAACACAAAGTAAAAAAATAAACCCATACCGG
>NZ_JAKZEQ010000036.1:0-33644 GCF_022549155.1 Lactiplantibacillus sp. ME-2 | reverse complement strand
ATAAAAAATACCTCCAAAGCTAAAGCTTTTACTTTAACTTTGGGGGTATAGGTCATAGCCTACTAGGTTCTTATCTAAAGATTTTCATTAACTTAACCTACTCGATAGGAGGTTAAGTTAATGAAAAAAATAATTACTATTATGTTAACACTCACTATAATTCTTTCAGTTGAATTACCAGCTAGCGCTGCCAATCTACACGTAGCACACACATCTTCGTTATCCTGGAGGGCAAACTACGATATTAAAACAAAAGGAAACAAGATCATCAAAGTTTCGCACATTAAAACATTTTCTTACATTGGCAAAATTGTCAGTAGAAAAATCATTCGAAACAGCAATAGTAAAGTAACTCTAAGAATGGTCAAAAAGGTTGGGACAGTAAATTATATTATTAAGTTAATTGCAAAGATAAAAAACAAAAAATTATTCATCTCGACTACTTAATCGGATATACTGTCGTTTTATTATTCCACGAAAAATTATCATTGTATATCACAAAACAATTTACAAGACTAACAACTATTGCAATAATTGAAACAGCAATGATTGATTTGTATAAAATATTATGCTTACTATTTCGCCATATCACATAACTAGGTATCAAAACGCCAATAGGTGCAATTAATGTTGAAATAATTGAAAGCATCATCAAGAGCAACCCTTTCATCACATTTTGATACTTTAAAACATTAACTTTATCAACCTTCAAATTTTCATGACTAACTTTTACGTTAGCAGTATCTTTTTGCTCAACTACTTGTTTCTTATGGTTAACTCTAATTAAATTATCAACCGGAATACTATAAATATCACTTAAACGAATAAGGTTATCTAAATCAGGATATACCAATCCCCGTTCCCATTTTGAAACTGATTGTCTAGTAATATTTAGGATATTTGCAATATCATTTTGTGAGTAACCTTTGTCAATTCTTGCTGCTTTGAGTTGGTGAGCTAAATCGTGTTCGATTATTTTTACACTCCTAAATTCTTATTGATTATTTCTCTAATTAGGATACTTTAAATAATTGAATATTCTGAGAATATCAAGTACCTTGTTTCTTCACAATATGTATTTACCAGACAAAAAATAGCGAGCTATCGTTCTAACAGATAGCCCGCTAACTTCATATTCAACTATACTCCAGCTCGCAACCACGCATTCGTTTCCTTGTACAATCGCTCAACTTCTTCCGGTCGATCCGTCCCTAATAAATCCTGACTAATTTGACCACCGGCAGCTTGTCGGACATAGGCCAGGAATTGATACGAGGGTCGTAAACCGTTAAAATCTTGAGGTATCACGTGTAAATCCTGTCCCGCAATGACTGGTCGTAAATTATCACTTTCGTTAATTGAGGTCAATCGACTAATCTTCCACTTAGTATCACGGCGTTCGACGCGATAAATCAGTCGCCGATAAGATTCTAATTCCGCTAAAGTACCATTGACCATCATGCGCATATGCGTCGTGGTTGGTAGTTCCACGTATGCCTTATTACCATTCAGATGAACGACAGGCGTACTGACACTCCCCACAATAACAAAGCGCGGATCAACTTCCTTCGATTCTGCGCCAATAAATGTACTTAGTGGTCCTTGTTGCCAACTAGTTGCCACAGTCGCGTCGGCGTAATAGCAATCTCGGATTTCAGGGTTATGCCGGGCACGAAATAAGCGCTCACGGGCCACTAGTTCACTAATTAGTGCCATATCAGTTCCGTTACTCATTGACGATTTCCTCCAATCATTTTAGCAATCACCGGCCGACATTTCGCGGCGATCAATGACAACGCTATTCAAAAACCAATGACGATGCCAGTCGCCACTTAATGCCGTAAATGGCACCGGCGTCTTCCCGCCTGCTTCCACCTTTTCAATCAAATAATTACGTAAGATCCACGGATCGTTCAAAGATTGTTGTGTTAAGTCAAATAAGTGATCGAGCTTAGTTGCACTAATCGCTAAATCATCAGCTACCTGGGCTTTCGTAAGACCAGTCAACGCAAAGTTAGCTTGTAATTCATCCCGGGTTGCCTGCATTTGTTGTGCGTTTAATGACATTATTTCGTTCCTCCTATAATTTAAATAACGTGGTTGCCGTGCCAAACGCGATTTGAGCCCGTTGTTCATCGGTCAAGTCGGCGATATCCAGGAAACTTCCACTCGTCTCCGGCTGCTTATACGGGTAATCGATCGAATACATCAGGTGATCCGCCCCCATCTCCGCTAACATAAATTGCAACTGAGGCGCACTCAAAATACCACTTGGCGTCACGTACACATTATGCCGATAATAAGTACTAAACGGATACTGCAAGTCTGTATATGTTGTTAACTCATCATCCAAACGTTCCAAAAATAGTGGGACTAGTTCGCCCCAGTGTCCTGAAATGAGCTTCAAACCAGGCAACTTATCAAAAATACCACTAGCAATCATCCGTATCACTTGAATCCCAACATCCATATGCCAACCATAACCGGCAGATGATAAGATCCCCGTGACAACGTCAGACCATTGGTTACTTTCAAAATAATGACTCGTTACTGCTTGCGGAATAAATGAGGGGTGAAAATACACGGGGACATCAAGCGTCGCAGATGCTTCAAAGATTGGTAAGAAGAATGGCTCATCAAAAAATTTATTCTGATAATTTTCCTTCAGCAACACACCCCGTAATCCCAGCGTCGTCACCGCTCGGTTTAATTCAGCGACCGCAGCTTGCGGATCACCAACTGGTAGAACGGCTAACCCAGCATAACGATCAGGATGAGCTACCACTGCTTTCGCTAATTCATCATTAGCTAATTGTGAGAGTGGAACTGCTTGTTCCGGCGATAAGTTCTGTGGTGATGAATTACCATAAGATAACACCTGCATATCAATGCCATATTGAGCCATAAATGCCAGACGTTCATGCTGGGTGTCTTGCATAATTGCAGGATTCGGTAAATTGTCCCGCATGTACTGGCGTAGCGCTGGACTAACTGTTGGTAACGCAGCGTTACCAACAGCTTGACGCATTGCGGTAGTCACAGCTGCCGATTCAAAATGCTCTTCAACGGTAATTAATTTCATTAGTCCACAATCTCCTTAATTGGTCAGTTATATCTAACTGTGACAGCTATTATAGACGCTTTCATATGCTAAAAAAGGGACGTTTTGAGACATATCGCAACCTGGTGTATCATTAACATATGACAAAATTAATTATGAACAATCAATTGCATATTGATCAGCGAACTCATCAAACTCATCGTAAATTGATTACTGCCCTGCAAGCGAATTTTAAGGCTCAAAAGTCCTTCAACGAGTTGACTGTCAAACAACTTTGTCTGGATGCCCACGTTGGACGTGCCACTTTTTATCGTCATCACCAGGATATTGAAGATATCATTGTGATTGAATACTTAATTGCCTTACAACAATTAGGACAAGCGTTGAATGACTTAACGACAACATCTTACGCGACCATTACTGGTGCGATCGTCACGACGATTCGTGCACATCTGGGCCTCCCCTTACTCGTGTCATGGGCCCAGTGTCGCGAGCGGGTCATCCCATTAGAGGTTGGTTTTGCCCAACAGCTACTAACTAGCTTAGCCATCCATCCTAAGCAACGGCATTTTATGGCAACCTATCTCGGCAACTGTCTTCACCAGTTAGCTTGGCAACTTGCAACCACACAGCCAACACTCAGCAAAATTGAGACTTACCGGCTATTTATTCAATTAATTCCTAATGTCTTACAAGCACCAACGATTCCAACCGACTAGTCCGTTTAGTGATTAGGATACACACCACGTTAGTTTGGCCGCCTACCCCTGATGCTGGCGAATGTCGTCATTATTCACACCCGCCGTTTGCCTTTATTTGACGCTACCCGTACCACCATGTACGCTAACAATATCAAACAATTTATGGAGGAAATATACCATGCCAATCAATCCAAATCGCGCCCAAGATGTCTGGAAGGATGTCGGTGAGCACGTTCAATTTACCGTTCTTCAATTAAATCGGCAGGATCAACAACACGACCGTGAAGTCTTTCAAGAATTTGCAGATCGGTCACAAGCCATCATTCGCTCATTACGCATCCGGGACGCCAAACCTGAAACTGGTACCCAATTAAAAGTTAGCATCGGCATCAGTAGTGCCGCTTGGGATTACCTGTTTCCTGGCGCACCCAAACCTAAAGAATTAGAAACCTACACCACCTTAAGTGGACCCAAATACACCATGCCAGCAACACCCGGCGACCTCTTCTTCCACATTCGCGCAAGCAACGAAGCGGTCGTCTACGAATGCCAAACGCAGTTCCAGCGGGTCTTAGCGCCAATTACGACCGTCCTCGATGAGACGAAAGGCTTTCGTTACTTCGAGGGCCGGGCCATCATTGGCTTTATCGACGGTACGGAAGCGCCGGCCGTAGAAGATGCCGCTGATTATGCCTTAGTTGGTGACGAAGACCCCCAGTTCATCAACGGTTCTTACGCCTTTGCACAGAAATGGCAACATGATATGCCCGTGTGGGAACATATGCACACCGAGGATCAGGAAAAAGCCGTGGGCCGCGAAAAATTCAGCGACTTCGAGTTAGAAGACGAAGACAAGTTTAAGAATGCTCACAACGTTGCTTCAAAATTGGAAATTGATGGTGTCGAACAAAAAATCGTTCGGATGAATGTCCCGTACTCCAATCCAGCAGCTGGTAACACAGGGACGTACTTCATTGGTTATGCCCGTCACTGGACGGTTACCAAAGGCATGCTGCAAAACATGATCGACCAAAGTGACTTTTTACTAACTTTCTCAACTTTACTATCCGGACAAGCGTTCTTCATCCCATCACGTGACCTGTTCGCTCAAATTGCAGATAATGATTTTTAAGCTATTACTAGCGTACTCGTTTTGACGTTAAGGCTTCGACTAGGAACACGCTGTTAAAAAAGGCAGTCTTGATTGGTACTTAATACATACCGATCGAGACTGCCTTTATGTTGTTTTAACTTTAGTTTAACGGTTTATTCACGAACAATATTGACAGCAGCGAACTCAATATCGTGGCTTTATATTGATTATCATTCCTTTTCACGGTAACTGGCAACCAACATCTGCTATAGTAGTAAGTAAAGCAACTATCAGGAGGTATCATTTATGGCAAATCGCTATTTACATAATGTCCAAGGTTTGTTCGACACCATCGCGCCGAACTATGATCGGATGAATAACATCATCAGTCTCGGAACGCATCGTCATTGGCGCAAGCAAACGATGGCCCAAATCCATTTAGCGCCTAACGCCCATGTTCTCGACCTCTGTTGTGGTACGGGTGATTGGACGATCGCGCTGGCTAAAGAATTACAGGCACCCGGTGAAGTCATCGGATTAGACTTTTCAGCCCCAATGTTAAAACTGGCACAACAAAAAGTGACCCAGCAACAGGTTGCCGATCGGGTCTGGTTGCGCCGCGGCAATGCGATGCATCTTCCGTTTAAGGACAACACCTTTGACCTCGTCACGATTGGCTTCGGGCTCCGCAACTTGCCTGATAAAGCCCAAGCTTTAACTGAAATTTATCGCGTACTAAAACCGGGGGCTCGCTTAGTCTGCTTAGAGACGTCTCAACCCGATCAACCATTGATTAAACCGGTCTGGCAGTGGTATTTCACAAAAGTAGTCCCACTATTCGGGCGCTTATTCGCCCATCAATATCAGGAATATTCCTATTTACAGGAAACCACTCGTCACTTTGCAAGCTACCAACAGTTAGCAACGATGTTTCAGCAAGCAGGCTTTCAAAATGTTCACTTCCAACGGTTCAACTTTGGAGCCGCAGCGGCTCACTTTGGGACTAAGGAGGCCAAGTAATTGGACGAACTGACCGCTTTCAATCAATGTCTGGCTTGGTTGACACACACCACCGCCTTGCCTGAGCACCTCGATGGTCTGGTCCTTTGTGGCAACAGCCTCCCAGCAACAGCCACTGCAGCGGGCCAGTTAGCCCAAGACTATCAATTACCACTACTCATTATTGCGGGCGGCATCGGCCACGCCACTAAGTATTTGCGGCAAAACTTAAACCTGCCAAAATCTCAAGCTAGTGAGGCTGAGTTGATGGCGACGCTTGTTCGAAAGACTGGCTATCAAGGTAGTATCCGCCTCGACAAGACTTCTACCAATACTGGTAGCAATGCCACGCATGCCCGCGCGTTAGCCCCCACCGATTGGCGCCACGTCCTACTCGTACAAGACCCGTTACTCGCGCGGCGGACTACCCTAACGTTCTCAGCCAATTGGCCCAATGCCAACTTTATTCGCTATGCGCCGGCGACCTTGCAATTAAACCGGCTACAACCAATGCAATTTACGCCAAACACAATATTAGCTGGCTGGCAACCCGCTTACTTTACTGAACTCTTACTCGGTGAATTTCAACGCCTAGTGGATACCCCCAACGGTTATGGTCCCCGTGGTCAGGGCTTCATCGCCCATGTGGATATTCCCGAAAAGGTGCTCGCTGCGGCCCGGTATTTACAGTCGCAATCACTACACCGCCAGCGTTAACGTTTATTTTTAAAATCTAGTAGTGCCACCAAAAAATCCCGTTTCACTGCAGCAGAACATCGCTACAGTAAAACGGGATTTTTATAAGATGGGTTGATCACGATTTAAAAACATCTGGATACTGTGTCCGCAACGCTTGTGCTGTTAATTCGCCCGCCATCCGGGAGCCAGCTAAATCTAAATGCACCCCGTCCGTGGTACTGAGTTGCCAAGTAGCCGTTTCAATGAGTTGCAATTGCATAAATTCGGCCACGACCGCGCGAATAATCGCTGCAAAATTCTGATTAAACGGGATCATTACAGCAAGCCGGCTATTCGGGTAAAGCGTCTGCACCTGATTAAGGAAGCGACGCAAAACTACCGTGAACGTCGTATCATCCGTGTGCCGATCATTAGTACCAACATTAATCACAACTAAATCCGTGGGTACTGGTTGCCACGTCGTTTTACTATCCACGGCTGTTAAAACCTCCGGCAGTACCGGTACGCCACCAGTTCCTGGTTTACTGAGACCAACGGCACTATAAGCAATGCGGACATTCCGTGCATTCAACAAGTCACTCGCAACCGCCGCATAGTTGGCTTCCGCGCGATAATCTTCGGCAGGGTACTTACCCATGACCCAGCAACCGGCCGTCAGTGAATCCCCAATCCACGTCACGCTGTGTCGGCCTAACTGAACTGGCTGTAACTCACCATCTGTCGTCAGGGCTTTCACTGCAAAACCTTGATTGCCATCCCACACACGGTCCTCATCAGTATTACCACTCAAAACTACCCGTACCACGTGAGGCCGACCATCCAGTGTCAACCATAGGGGGTCATTCGTCACCGCCTGCCGTTGAAAAGGCAAGCCATCAATCTGAATCGCCACCCAACTCGGTAGCTCATACGCCAACGGCAAGAATGTCAACCGCACAAAACTAGCATCAGTGACTTGAAAATCGATTTCAGCACCCAAATTAGTGCTATACATCACGTCTCGATCCGCAATTTGCTTGACCGCCCAACGCCCCTGAAAGTATGCCGGCATCAAGGGTTGATTGGCCTGCGTTATTTGATAATCCACGTTTTTTCCCTCCTATACCTCTTTTTTACTCAAACTTGATCATCCTACCTATTCTTCCGTTAACTTGTCATGAAACATGATTAAAACATGCCATTTAGTTGGCTTACTGTTCGTCAGCCGGTGAGCGTTCTATTCCGACCTCCGGGGCTGGATGACAATTGCTGGAACGCAGCCGACGTCGATTTGAGCTAACGCACAAACCGCGTCATCTCAAATACGAGTCTTATTCTAAGCCGGAAGAAAGGCACTTCCGACTAAGAATAATTTGGCTACTGAGCATTGTCATCCAGCCCCTCCAGTCGGGAAGCCGCTCGAATGGCAGATGAACGGCCACTTAACTTGGTACAATTGGTCGTTGACTATTTTGATAATGGAATTTTAAACGAGACTTTAAGGTTACATTAACCACTTTGTCGAGACGTTCGATTATTACTATAGTGATTTCGAAATAGTGAGCTATCAAAATGTTACCTTCTACCTGACAGTTGCTCGACAAAATTACTGTTTATAAAGAAAAATGATGAGTCCAATAAAAGTTGGATACATCTCCGTCTGCCATTCGAATACTGTCCCGACTGGAAGGCGTTTCTGACAATGCCCAGTGGTGAAATTTCACTTAGCAAGCGTCCTTTGCTTGGTTAGTGAAAGGCCAGTATTTAAGACGTGTTTTTTCGGCTCAAATCTGTGCCCACCACGTTCCGGCAATTGGCAGAAATGCCTGGAGGTCGGCGTAGGACGAACGAACTAAGCAGGTTTACGTTAACCCGAACTGTTTCCAGTGGGTCTAAGCTGGCTGCTTTTGAATTTAAAAAATGGCATGTTTTAATCATAATCACTGCCAGCAATCCAGAATTAATACTGTTATTTTGCAAAACTTGACGCCTATCAAGTTGCCATCAAGCTGAACTCACTATACTAGGGTCATCAAATCAAATAAGGAGTTGCAAATTATGAAATTCCAATTATTTCTCACTAAACATACGAATCAAATTACATTAGTTACGGGGATTCTGATTGTCCTTGGGATGCTCAGTAAATATCTCTTACAATTTACGCTCGGTTACCAAGTCATTCTAGCAGTTGCTTCAATTATTGCCGTCATTCCGATTGCGGTTCGTGCTTGGAGCGCACTTCGGAACAAAGTTTTCAGTATTGAACTGTTAGTTAGTATCGCAGTGATTGGGGCATTCATTATTGGTGAATTCAACGAATCCGCAATCGTTACTTTCCTCTTCTTGTTTGGCTCCTATCTCGAAAGCAAGACCTTGCAGAAGACGCGGACCGCAATCAAAGGCTTGACTGACATGTCACCAACTACCGCAACTTTAGTTACTGATGATGGCACCGAAGAAGTCGACGTTGATGATGTGGACGAAGGTGACGTTGTCCTAGTTAAAACTGGGAGCCAGGTTCCCGTTGACGGGATCGTCGTTGAAGGTAACGGTTACCTTAACGAAGCCTCAATTACGGGTGAAGCACGCCAAATCAACAAGCAACTCGATGATTCGGTTTATTCAGGAACAATGGTTGAAAATGGCTATCTGAAGATCAAAGCGACTCAGGTTGGCGACGACACGACTTTTGCCAAAATTATTGAATTGGTTGAAGAAGCTCAAGATACCAAGTCCAAAGCTGAAAAGTTCATCGACCGCTTTGCTCAATATTATACGCCTGCCGTCCTCGTTTTAGCAGTCTTAGTCTTCGCCTTCTCCCGTGACTTCCGCTTAGCAATCACGGTACTGGTTCTCGGTTGCCCAGGTGCCTTAGTTATCGGTGCCCCAGTGTCAAACGTTGCCGGAATCGGGAATGGTGCCAAGCGTGGTATCCTGATCAAGGGTGGTGAAGTCGTCGATACTTTTGCCAAAGTCGATACCCTGGTCTTCGATAAGACCGGTACTTTAACGGAAGGTAACACTGCCGTTACAACCATGCACACTTACACAAACAATGCGGATAATCAACTAGCTCTCGCTGCCGCTATTGAGGGAGTTTCCGACCATCCGTTAGGCCAAGCAATCGTCAGTTATGCCGACCAGCAGTCAGCGGGGGTCGCTCCCGTCCTAGATGACACTGAAACCGTTAAGGGCCAAGGAATCTGTGCACAAGTCGGTAAGCAAGAAGTTGTCATTGGTAATCAAAAAATGTTGACGGCTCATAATATCAAACTAAATCCTACTCAACTCAAAGATCTCAATGATTTACAAGCTGGTGGTCAATCAACCGTTATCATGGCAGTCGACGGACAAGTTCAACTCATCTTCGGGATTGCCGATACGATTCGTCCAGGCGTGAAGGATTCCCTCGCCGCATTAAAAGCCCAAGGAATCAAGAAACTCGTTATGTTAACTGGAGACAATGAACTCACCGCTCAAGCCGTTGCCAACGAATTGAACCTAGATGAAGTTCACGCCAACCTCTTGCCAGAAGAAAAAGTCGAATACGTTAAGAAACTAAAAGCAGCCGGTAACATGGTCGCCTTTATTGGAGATGGCATCAACGACAGTCCTTCAATCGCTAACGCCGATATCGGAATCGCAATGGGTAGTGGGACTGACGTTGCCATCGACACATCCGATGTCGTCTTGATGCAATCAAGCTTCCCCGCATTAGTACACGCCCACGGTCTCGCCAAGAAAACTGTCTTGAACACTCGTGAAAACATCTTCATCGCCATTACCACCGTGGCCTTCCTACTGATTGGGCTAATCTTCGGTTATATCTACATGGCCAGTGGGATGTTTGTCCATGAAGCTAGTATCTTAGTCGTTATCTTCAACGCTATGCGGTTAATCAATTTCCAAACCAAGTTCGACAAGCACCAACCAACTAAAACCATTCAAGCAGCCACAGCTTAATCAAGTCTCCCCAACTTGGTTACAGGCCTAGCAAAAAATAACGGTCCGCCGACTAGTCTTCCCCAGCTAGTCAGCGAACCGTTTTATCATATTGCAATCAAAAATGATAGACCAATAATAATTTCATAAATACGCTCGGTTAATTAATTGCGATTATAAACCAAAAAAGATCTTATAAATCCAAATTCCAATAACGGCACCAACAATTGGGGCAACCACGGGAACCCAACTATATTCCCAGTGAGAACTACCCTTGTTCGGCACCGGTAATAACGCGTGTACTAGCCGTGGTCCCAAGTCACGGGCCGGATTTAGGGCCGGACCGGTTGGACCTCCTAACGAAATAACCATGGCAGCAATCAAAAGTCCAACGCCAATATTGGCGATATCGATATTTTGATGAAAAAACATCCCGCGGTATAATCCCATGGCACCAAAAATCAGGACTGCGGTTCCAACCATTTCCGTAACAAAACCGTTTAACTGACTGTTCGCATGATCACTAGTTGCAAACGTCCCTAAGACTGCCTCATTATCAGTCGTTTGCCGATAATGGGGCCAGTACAGTGCCAAAATCAAGCATTGGCCTGCAATTGCTCCTAGAAATTGCCAGATTAAGTAAGGCGCAACGTGCGCCCAGGGAAAGATTCCAATCACGGCTTGCCCAATCGTAATCGCGGGGTTTAAATGGTTACCAGAAATCGAGCCAAACATCATGGCTGGGAGCATGACCCCCAGTCCATATCCCGATGCAACCAGGAGCCATCCTCCATTGGCGAGTCCTGGATCATCGTTACCAGTCGTGTTCTTCAGGAATGCGTTAGCGACAGCACCATTACCTAGTAGTACTAGGATCAGCGTGCCAAAAAATTCAGCGGCGTAGCGTGCTTCCCATGAACCTGTCATCTGTAAATCCTCCTCGTATGGTACCGAGCATCTATGATAATTTGAAGATACCAGATAAAACTGTTTATGTAAACGCTTTATTTTGCTTAAATAAGCGGTTTCTAATAATTCAACATAATTCTACCAGATACCCTGGGTTGTATAATTATGAAGCGCTAATATAACACGCTCGCGTCAACATGAGATCTTCAACGTTAATGCTCGCGATCACAACTAGAAGATTCTCAGGTGACGCTAGCTTCCACAACAAATCGTTATTATCTAATTACCCAATACATCAGTCCTTTTTAAATCCCTCCACGGCCAGAAGCAGAATACTTGCTCGTGTATACCTATGGGGGTATATTGTTTAGTGACAAATACTTACTAAAGGAGTCAACTAAAATGATTAAAGAAATACATGACCAAGATTTTGCCAAAGAAACAGATACTGGTATCGCCGTTATTGATTTTCGCGCAGACTGGTGCCCACCATGTCGCATGATGGACCCAATTCTTAAGTCCCTTTCTGAAGACCCCGCTTACAAGGACCAGGTCAACTTCGTTTCATTGAATATTGACCATGACCAAGCTACGGCCAGTCAATTCCAAGTTCAAGGAATTCCAACCTTCCTGATTAAGAAAGATGGCCAAGTCGTCAGTCACATGGTCGGAGCACGTCCTAAGCCTGATTTTGAAGCCGAACTCAAAAAAGCACTTGCTTAATTACGAAGGGGGCATCATGAATCATGGCAACTACTGAAGAATATGTCACTAGCAAGCAGATCAAGACCCGGCTAAAACGCTCGGCTGGTCAACTGGACGGCGTTTTGCGTATGATGGACGAAAATCGTCCTTGCGAAGATGTCTTGGTTCAGCTTTCAGCAGTGAAATCAAGTATCGACAAGGCCATGAAACTCGTCATCGCCCGTAATATTAATAATTGTATAGATGCGATGACCACGGCTGATGTTCAGAATCTTGAACACTCCTTGGATCTACTGCTAAAAACCAAATAACGCCAAAAAAGACGGTGTCGCCAATCTCAGTTGGTTATACCGTCTTTTTAGTGCCAGTTGACTCAGTTAAGCACCGTATCTGTCAGGCAACTTATCGAGTCAATCTTTCCAATCTCCCTTTTTCCAGTCATCATGGTTCCAATCATCTTTTTTCCAGTCATCGTCGTCATCACTGTGGGACTGCTCGGCATCCTTGGGCGCTCGTTTTGCTCGCTTCAACAGTACCGCCGTTGAAATCACCGTTACGAACCCAGTCGCAATAATAAAGACAAATGTCCACATCACAATGTCGCTAATCGCCATCTCGGGGCCCTCCCATATAATTTAATTGTCGTTAGTATAGCGCAGGCCCGTTGTAATAGCAAAAACGCCCTGGATAGTTTGCCCACACAATCGCTATCCAGAGCGTTTAATTCTTCAGCGACAACGACCTAATCGTCGTCATCCTCATCTTCTTCATCCAAACCAGTTCGAGCATCGTTACCAAGATAAGCTTGTAATTCCCGAATATTGCGATTGTTACTGCCACGATAAGCAACTAACCAAGCTGCCAGTGCCGGCCGGGTTTCTTTTTCAGCAAGCTTGATAGCCCGGTCAACGAATAGGTTTTCCGTATCAAAATCCTTGATTGTTGCGGCCACGAGTTCATCAACAGATTGATACTTGAAAGCCCCATTTTCTTCCAACATGGAATACTTGGTTAATTCAGCCGTTGTGGAAGATGGCTTCTGGTTTTCATCTAGGAGTAATTCGCCTAATTCAGCAAACTGACGGACATTCTGATCTAACAAACGTTGATATGCTGTCCGCAATGCCAATGATTGTGGTCCTTTAACGTACCACTTCACTTGGGTCAACTTAACGTAAGCAACCATTAAGTTAGATAAAATGTGATTCGTCATTGCGCCCGCTGTTGGGACATGGTGATCAATGTCACTCTGTTTTAATTCCGCTGCGTATTGTTCGTCGATCGTTAGTTCACTCATCGTTTATTCCTCCTACTTAACCTTGACGTTTTCAACTTCGTAACCAAGTCCGGTAACAACTTGTGCCAAATCATCGGCATTCGTCACTTCAGGATCAAAGTTAGCCTTGACCTTGCTGGCATTGAATAGCACCTTAACATTCTCAACGCCGTCATGGTTAGCAACGGCCTTTTCGATCTTGGTCATGCATGATGGGCAAGTCAACGTTCCTAATTGCATAATAATTTTCATAATCAATTACCTCCGTGTCGTTCATTTGATGGTTCTATCATAACCGGATTTGATTGACCAGAACTTGACGGCCGTCAAGAAATTCAAAAAAGTTTTACGCTACAATATAGTTATTAAAACAGTAGGAAATTTAAAACGTCAAACCCTATCTACCAAGCAAAATCTGTTATAGTTAGGGTGAATTTATTCAGGAGGTGGGCCTTATGGCAGAACATGAATGTGTGCAGTTAGTCCCAATTTTTAGCGAACTCGGTAGTGAACAATTAGACACCATCGAATCGATCGTTCGTCACCACCACTATCCAGCCGGTAGCACTTTATTTGGTGCTGATGATCCACTGGATTCACTGATGATTATTGCTAATGGGCAGGTTAAAGTCTATCAGTTAGCCGCCAATGGTCGTGAGCAGCTCCTATACCTATTACAAACTGGTGATATCGATGGCGAAGCTGCCTTATTTGAAAATCAACGGCGAACCTCATTCGGTGAAGCCTTAGTACCGACGGATGTTTGCAGTATTCGCCGTTCAGACTTTCAAGACTTGATGCAAAAATATCCAAGTATTAGCATCAACGTCTTAAACGTCTTTGGCAAACGTCTCAGTCAACTGGAACGTCAAACAACCAGCACGGCCACTGAATCCGTCGAAGCCCGTTTAGCGAACTATATCACTGAAACAGCGGCAGCGCTCAAAACCGACACGTTTAAATTGCCATTAAAGAAAAAGGACCTGGCGACGTTCCTCGGCACCACCCCTGAAAGCATCAGCCGTAAGCTCGCCTTATTCGAGCGTCAAGGCCTAATTACGCAAAAGCCTGGCAAGGTCATCGAAATTAACGATGCCGACCAGCTATTATTAACTGAATAATGACTACTAATTAAATTATCCCTAATCCCCCGGATGACTAGCGAAATCACCGTTAGTCATCCGGGGGCTTTTACGTCAACCATCACACTGCCTCATAAGGTGATTTACAGGCACTAACAGCTCCTGCATGCCGATAATTCAGAAGTAATCTTGCCCTTTACATTAACATTCACAACCCATCCGCTACTGATTCGGGACTATTAAGATGATTAGTATCATTTTTTACTGAGTCGGTACCAGATGATACCACTGAGAATAATCTAAGGTATAATTAACTTAGTATTAGAAAATTTATTAGGGAGTGGATTTAATGGCAACCATTAATCAAGCAGCAGTAAAACAAGATCTCTACGATGCCGTCAACGGCGAGTGGCTCAAAACCGCCGTCATTCCGGATGACCATTCTTCAACCGGGGGCTTTATGGACTTAGTTGATGCCATTGAAAAAACGTTAATGCATGACTTTGATGCAATGGCGGCGGGAACAGTTACCCCCGGCGATCCTCAGCTAACCGAATTCATTAAGTTTTACCGCTTAGCTAAAGATTTCGACCAACGCAATGCCAATGGTGCGGAACCAATTCTGCCGTGTCTCAAGCAAATTGATAGTTTAAGCGACTTTGCTGACTTACAACAACGGATGCCCGATTGGATCTACGACGGCCTCCCATTACCATTCAGCTTGGATGTCGACGCTGATATGAAAAATACCAAGGTCAACGCCTTATTTGCCCAAGCACCTGGGACTATCTTGCCAGACAAGACATACTACGACGAAGGCAACCAGGCCGGCCCTAAGTTACTAGCAATTTACGCTAAAATGATGACCGAACTGTTGCAAAAAACTGGTTACGAAAAGGACGAAGCACAAAAAATCGTTGATGACACGCTGCAATTCGATCGTTTGATCGTTCCGTGGATCAAATCCGCAGAAGAGTCGGCCGATTACAGTAAGATGTATAATCCTCGCAAATTCAACGATTTTGTTAACACTAGTCGTTATTTAGACTTAGCCGCCATCACCTACTCCGTCATCGATGGTAATCCCGACCTCGTCATCTTGCCAGAACCCGCCTTCTTCGATCACTTTAACGAAGTAGTCAATCCTGATAACTTCGGTCTGATGAAGAACTGGATGAAGGCTAAGCTCGTTCAACGGTACAGTGGTTACCTCAGTGATGAAATGCGGGTATTAGCCACGACTTATTCACGGGCATTGTCTGGTCAAAAAGAACCGCGGAACCAAGCTAAGAGTGCCTACTATCTAGCTACCGGAACTTTTGATCAAGTCGTTGGACTCTATTACGGCCACAAGTATTTTGGTGAAGCGGCCAAAGCGGACGTTCATCAGATGGTCGAAAAGATGATTGCCGTCTACAAACGCCGGTTGCAAGCGAACACTTGGCTCAGCGCAGATACGCGTGCTAAAGCCGTGACCAAGCTTGATAAACTCGGCATTCAAGTCGGTTACCCTGATAAACTAGAAACGATTTACACGAAATTCAAGACGCACACGCCCGAACAAGGTGGCAACGTATTGAGCAATGTCCTCCACTTTAACCGTTTGGCACGCCAAGACATGTTCTCAAAGTGGGGCAAAGCCACTGATCGGACCCGTTGGGAAATGAGTGCGGACACCGTCAATGCTTACTACCACCCATTTATGAACATTATTGTCTTTCCAGCTGCTATCCTACAAGCACCTTTCTACAGCTTAGAACAATCTTCTAGCGCTAACTATGGTGGTATTGGTGCAGTTATTGCTCATGAAATCTCGCACGCTTTTGACAACAATGGTGCCCTATTTGATGAATTCGGTAACTTGCATAATTGGTGGACCGAGGAAGATTCTGCCCACTTCAAGGAACTTGCCAAGTCCATGATCAGTGAATTCGATGGCTTAGACTTTGCTGGTGCGAAAGTTAACGGGACGTTGACCGTATCCGAAAACATCGCCGATGCGGGAGGCTTAAGTTGCGCGGAAGAAGCTGCTAAGGGCGAAGATGACGTTGATTTGAGTGCGTTCTTCACTAACTGGGCCATGGTTTGGCGTATGAAGGCCACGACTGAATACATGCAACTCTTACTTTCAATCGACGTCCACGCTCCAGCTAAGCTCCGAGCAAACGTACAACCTAAGAACTTAGATGATTTCTACACAACCTTCGACATTCAACCCGATGATGCCATGTATTTGGCACCAGATAAGCGGGTCAAAATCTGGTAAAAAGCTTTAATCATTGAACACTAAGACCGACTAACAAGCGGTGCGATTGCTTGTTAGTCGGTCTTTTATCTGTTCCATCATTATGGGTCTTATTCATTCAAATTACGCGTTAGTATATTACAATAGAACTGTCGTCTGATGCCGTTACATCGTTATTGGACTGTGACCCAGTCTCAATCACGACTGCACCGCAAATCACACCAGCAGACGCGTTATTAGTCGACCTAACGCCATTTTCAGCGAGGGTCATCAACAAGGCAATCCCAGTCCACTTGACGCTTAAATCAGCATATTTGGACACTGGTAACCATCGAAAACAACTAGCATTAACTATGATTAAAACGTGCCATTTTTTGAGTTCAAAATCAGCCAGTTTAGGTTCGCTGGAAACAGTTCGAGTTAGCGTAAACTTGCTTAGTTAGTTCGTCCTACGCCGACTTCCAGGCATTTCTGCCAATTGCTGGAACGCAGTGGACACAGATTTAAGCCGAAGACCACGTCTTAAATACTGGTCTTCCACTAACCAAGCCAAGGACGCTTGCTAAGTGGAATTTCACCGCTGAGCATTGGCCGAAACGCCTTCCAGTCGGGACAGTATTCGAATGGCGGACATGTGCGTACTCAGTTTTTGATGGCTTTGTCGTTGTTTCTTATAAACAGTAATTTTGTCAATCAACTGTTAGGCTAAAAATGATATTGTGATAGCTCGTTATTCTGAATCGCCGTAGTAACAACTGAACGTTTTGGCAAAGTGAAGAAGGCACTCTGATATTTCACCTAAAGTTCCAATATCAAAATAGCCAACGACAAATTGTACCAAGTTAAGTGGCTGTTCATCTGCCATTCGAGCGGCTTACCGACCGGAGGGGTTGGGTGACAATGCTCAGTAGCCAAATTATTCTTAGTCGGAAGTGGGTTGCTTCCGGCTTAGAATAAGACTCGTATTTGAGATGACGCGGGCTGGGCGTTAGCTCAAATCGACGTCGGCTTACGTTCCAGCAATTGTCACCCAGCCCCGGAGGTCGGAATAGGACACTCACCGGCTGACGAACAGTAAGCCAACTAAATGGCACGTTTTAATCATGATTCATAACAGTTTAACTAGTACAATAGGAATTACTAAATATTCATGACGCATTTTAAAGGAGGCACTATGTCACAATTTGAAAAGTATCATCCCATTCTAACGCCACACTATACGTTCGATTGGTTAACAAAGGTGCGCGTTATCGACGTTTTCAACTTATATCAGACCAGCAATGCGACAGCCACTATGGAAACAACCGCTGCACAAATTAACCACACCATGCGCGAGATTTTTCATGACCACCAGCTTGTTTGGGGCGTAACGGATCGAGACACGAATGCGTTCGTCGGTCAGGTCGGCTTTGCCCCAATCGATACGGCTAAGCATGAAGCAACTCTCAGTGTTGACCTGACTGCTACTTATCAGCAAGTAACTACGCTCAGGGAAATCTTAGAACGGTTGGTGGCATTTGGTACCGTTGAGTTAAAGTTGAACCGACTCACATTGATTTTACCAAAGCACGATGACCTAATGGCACAAATACTGGCTGGCCTTAACTTTAGTACCACCGACCACTTAACATTCAATTATCACCAATAAACAAATAACGCGATGCTACCTTCATGAAGCAAGGTAAGCATCGCGTTATTTTAACTTATTATTCAGTGACAGCTTCGGCCGCATGGGCAATCGCTGCTTGACCAAGTAAGTTCAAATAGTTAAATGGCCGGTCGTAAATTGGTTGGAAGAACATATCTACGAACCCTAAGTCGTCAATGGTATTGTGATTTTGAATCATCACTGAAATCACATTGGCTGATTGCGAAACATCATGTTCACTCATGAATTGTGCACCTAGGATTTCGCGAGTTTCAGGATTGTAAACCAATTGCATTAAAACAGGCTTAGTGGTTGGCATAAATTCTGGCCGGTAGTTGTCTTCAAAAGTGACAGCGGCTGCCGGAACATTTTCGGCCTGTGCATGTTCTAGGGTCATCCCAGATGAAACGATGGTTTGGCCGAACAACATTAACCCAGAAGTTGATTGTGTCCCCATGTACTTCCGCGTTGGCTTGAAGATGTTCAAACCAACTAAGGTTCCTTGGCGAACCGCATTCGTTGCTAATGGGATATAAGCATCTTTCTTAGTTGGGTTATAGTGAACAGCAACCGAGTCACCAGCCCCGTAAATGTCTGGATCAGAAGTTTGCATGTAGTCATTGGTCTTGATCGAGCCATTAGCGTTCATATCGACCTTGCCCTTGAGTAAGCCGGTATTTGGCCGGAAGCCAACACAAAGAATCGCCATGTCGGCTGTGTAGCTGCCCTTGTCAGTCTTGACCGTAACTTCTTTACCATCATCACTGAAGCCTTGCACCATTTGATTCAAAGCCATCTTGATACCGTGATCAACAAAGTCTTGTTCAACCCGGTCAGTGAATTCTTTGTCTAAGTATTTATTTAAAATCCGTGGTAAACCATCAATTAGTGTGACTTCCTTACCTTGCTTCTGGTAAGCTTCAACTAATTCAGTACCGATATAACCGCCACCGATCACAATGACCCGCTTAGCTGGTTTGGCTGCTTCCCATAAATTCTGAGCGTGCGTCCAGTTCTTGCATAAGTAGACATTGGGACTATCGATGCCGTCAATTGGTGGAATAACAGGCCATGAACCAGTAGTGACAACTAACTTGTCATAGTGATCAGTCTTAGATTCACCAGTCTTTAAGTCAGTAACCGTAATTTCATGTTTGTCAGTATTCACATCCGTCACATCATGTTGCATATGAACAGTTGCGCCTAACTTAGCTAACTGTTCAGGACTGGAATAAAATAGGCCTTGAGGATCAGCAACTTGGCCGCCAAGGTAAAGTGCGATCCCACAGGATAGGAACGAGACATTGTCATTTCTTTCATAAATCGTCACTTCAGTATCTGGATTTGATGCTAAAATCTGATTAACGGCAGCAGTGCCGGCATGGGTACAACCAATTACAATAACTTTCATTTTTAAATCGCTCCTTAAATGTGTTTATATTCACAATCATGCTTGTGCAACATGTATTTGGTAACAATTACATTGTACTAAAGTAAAAAGAAAACGCAACCAAAAACACGTAAAAAGTGTAAATGCTTCACTAATCGCACGATAAACAAATGCCTTGATTACAACGTTCTCAGTCATTCAGGCTGATTATTCATTCACTTAACTGTGGTAATTAAAATTATTATTATCTTTAACCATTATGGCTAATAACTAGAAAGCAAAAGCACTCACAATCTTGCGTGTGAGTGCTTTTGATTCTCTTATACCAACCCGATCATTACTTAGGTGCATCTGTTAACGTCCACGTAATATCCCCCGTGTAAGAACCCGGAGTAGCTCCCGCATTGCTTTGATATAAAATGCCTGACTTATTCGTCCAGTCTGCCAAGACATCATAATCATCGTTATCACTAGTAGCCGTGTGACTGTCAATCACCGTACCCGCAGAATTCAGCGTGGTCGTCTGCTCGCCGTCGCGGAAAATCACGTCGCCCGCCAAATTCTGACCACCGGTTGTTTTAAAATTAGTCGCACTAGCTTGTAGTTGCCAACTAGAGCCCTTACCACGACTATCCCGTACAACTAGTTGCCAATCGTCTTCCCGGTCTGTCGTTTGAGCCGAACCATCTAAAGTAATGGTTTTAAACGTGCTGCTTTTGGCAACCGTCTTAAAACCAAGTTCACCTGCAGTAACAATAATCTGCGCTTTATCAACTGGTGAGACGTTCTCGTAACGGTCAGATGCCCATAGTTCAATCTCATTATCATCACCGACGTGTAAATCCTCTGCTTTGACCTTGTAGTAGAAGTAACCTTGTTCGTCATCATCCGACATTTGAACCGTTGGCATTTCCTTGCCATTAAGCGTTGGGTGTAGTGTCACTTGACCGTTAGTTAATTGTTCCGAATCCTCGGCTGCAACAATCCCTCTGATGATCACGTCTTCCCCATTGGCGACAGTATACGGACTATTACGAATTTTAAGGTATAGCGGCTGATCGACTGTAATCATGTAATCCGGTGCTTCCGTCGTTGTTTCAAACACCTTATTTTTAAATGTCGCCGTCGTTGCAGTTGTCTGTTCATTGACAACGACATTCTCGGCCGTCCCATTGAGCGTGATCGTCGTGGTCGGTTGACTAGCCGATACTGCTTTATCTAGAGTATAGTCAACTTTAGTATCACTACTCGTTGGCGCCGTCAAAGTCTGCTCACTACCATCCGCATACGTTACCTTGGCACTGTCAAACGTAATATGCTGTGGTAGATTGAGTTCAGCCGTAATGTTATCCCAGTCAATTTGACCACCTTGGTAAGTCAATTGATAGTCGTACTGAACTTTATGCTGAGCTTTGAGCTGGCCGCCTGTCTTGATTTCACGATTCTTGGTCTTATCCATAACCTTAACCGCCGCCTGTACGTCAACTAAATTCGGCGCGCTTTCAATCACGACCATGTTATTACCAGAATTACTACCAGTCGCCCCCATGAATCCCCAGCGAACCAGGCCATCACTACTGTTGAATTGGCTAGTATCTAACACTTCACTCTGAGTAAAGCCGCTACCCGTCGCCGACCCATCTGGATTGATGTCATTATAAGTGTACGTCATCGTTTTAGTCGCCGCATGCCAGTCCATCACCAGGTGGTGCCACTTGCTATCTCCTAATGACATATTCGTCACTAGGTTGGTATGTTTTTGCGTAAAGTAGTACCGGGTTGACCAAATTATCCCGGTAACGTCTAAACTCCTGACAGACTGATTTTCATACTGACTAGCCAGCCCAGGATACCCGGTCGCAATGTGTTGTTTCTTAATACCATCATCAAACGAATCACCCTTACCAGCATTACTATAGCTAGTTGAAGTATTGGTATAGGTATCAAACTCTAAGGCCCAACTATTTTGGATGGCCGTTTTCGCAAATTCTTCGCCGTCCTTCAATTTATTATCCGTATCAACACCCCAAACACCGAGTGTCTCACCAATAATGCTGGACGAACTGACTTGTGCGGATGCGGCAGTACCATTTGGATCATTTTGTAAGACAAAAGCCATCCCATCGCCGGCCTTACTAGTACTCGTGGATGTTCCCAAATACACCCACATTTTAAACGTAGCATCTTTATTTAAATCTAGGCGATTGGCGTCGTTCGACCAAAAGCCACCCACTTGCTTCTTGCCGTTAATAACCTGAACGGCCTGCGTATTTGGCGAGCTTGCATTGGTCACATTCCCAATATTCGCACTATTACTAATGCCACTACTGAATGCCGCTGGTAGCGTAAAGAGTTTATCCAACTGATTCAGGCCAGACGGTGCCGTTGCCAACGTCGCTTCGTCAGCAGCCTGAATTTGGGCGGTCCCGGCCCATAATCCCATTAATGCAGTTAATGCAACTAGTATTTGTTTCGGTCCCTTCCACATGTTGAAAACTCCTCTCGCTAGTTAGTCCTGACGACGGCGGTTTTTCAATAGTAGCCAGATAATTGCGCCTAATAGGACAACAATCAGTGCGCCCAACGCAACAAACCACCAGAAATAGTTCGATTGTTTTTCTGTAACAGCTGTATCATTTAAAGTCTGAGCTTCTTTATCAGTAATGGTAAAGTTCTTTGTAAATTGCCACTTACCCTTATCAGCCGTTGCCGTTAAATGTAAAGTGTACTTGCCCGCCTTCAATTGTTGCGTCCCGTCACCAACTGCAAAGTCAAAATTACTATTCGGCGCCATTGACATATTTTCCTTAGTCGTCGTCAATAATTTTTTAGACGAACCAGCTTTAGTCACGTAGCTTTTGATCTTTAAGCCATGCATAATAACGGGCTGGTTGTTTTGCAGATTAGCCGTAACGTAATTACGATAGTTACGTTGCTTGGCTTTTACCGCGCGCAACTTCATCACAGGTTTGATCCCGCTTGGATCAGATTCACGTAACTGCAAGCCAATCACGTACGCATATTGATTATTGATGGCCATGCCACTACTAGATTGTTTCGCCTTGGTACTGAGTTCCTGGATGATATTGATTCCACCCAGCGCCACGCCCGCAAACTTTTTCTCGGGTACCGTCAATTTAATAGTGACTTTTTTGCTTGACTTAGCGGGAACGGTCACGACCTGTGACTTTGAAAGTGCTGTCTTGATGTTAAACTTCAAGGAGTCATCGGCCTTAGCCTTTGCTTGGCTGTAATCGATGATACCGTTATTATTTGTAACCGCCAGATTAGGTGATACCGTGTATCGATGTTCTTTACTATCACTATTTTTAATGGTTAAAGTGAGATTTTGCGTTTGCCCTGGTGTGACCTTCAAGTCAAAATAGGACACTTTTTGATTAATTTGGTTATCAGGCAAATCAGCCTGGACCGTGTAATTGAGGTCATCCGCTCTAGCAGTCATTGTCAAACCTCCCATAACGATGCTCACAACGGCAATTAACTGCCAAAATATTTTTTTCATAGGCTTTACCCTTCCTTTATTCAACGGTAAGTGACGAGCTATGTATGATTGAAGCTGCCATTCTTTACAAGTAGCAGCTTCACATCAAACCATTTAATTAACTAGGTGCGTTCGTTAATGACCAAGCCAGCGTACCCGTGTAGTCGCCAGCACGCAATTGGCGATCATGGACTTCAAGTTCCGTGGGTACCTGCCCACGATTCAGAACGACCAGCCAAGTACCTAGACCAGTATTAGGCGGGGCAATCACGACATTATTCGCTAAACCGGCAACTAATTCACCAGTATTAACAACGTTAGGTGCAGTACTAACATTGCCAGCACCGGGCCGTAATTGGACTGCGCCTAATTTTAAAGACGTCGTTAAGGTCTGCTGACCACTTTGCAACCCGCTTGGCGTGACCTGTAACGTCCATCCAGCAGCCGTGGCGCGGCGATCAGTTATTTGAATCATCGCCCGCTCATTCTTGGCAGTCGTCTTAAACGGCCCACCCGCGGTCGTAATTGCATTGAATTTCAAATTACTGACGAAATCAATGGTTAACTTTCCCCGTGAGCCCGTACCAGCGACATTGTCTTCATCGACCGGGTCACCCGGGTATGGTTTACTGGGATCATCAGGGTCGACCGGAGAAACTGCATTGTCATCATCCGAGGGGGTCATTTCTACCTGCACCTATGACTGTGTCGTTGCAGCTTGCGTTGCGATAAACCAGCCCCAGTTACTAATGATGAGACAACCTATCACAGTCATTAATAACCGACCTGTTACCAACAATCCCTTTTTCATCGGTCACACCTCAGTTCTCCTCTGGCGCATTAACTGGTTAGCTAGGGGCGTTACCTAATGTCCATGTCAAGGTTGAAGTGTAAGCGCCAGCCGCGTTACCAGCAGGGATCAACAGGCTAACTTCATTGGTTGCGTACTTACTCGTAAACTTACCGATCCCTTCATTAGCTTCTGCGTCCATGATAATTTGATTTTGGTCAGTGATATCCACTTTATAAGCTTTTGCTTTAGAGATGTTATTAGCATCATCCGCAGTTGCATTAACTTGTGCAAAAGTTAACGCGGCGCCCCGTAATTCACGAGTATCATCTGCATTCATGAACTTCGAACCTTTAACTTGTACTAACCATCCGTCCGTATTCCCAGGGTTGGTCACTTTCAAGTCGCCAGTAACGTTCTTAGCATCATAGGTTTTACTGTCATTAGTGATTTTTTCGGTCCCAAAGCTAACACCAGGTGCTTGATCCAAGGTAATATCTTTATTAGTGTCATCCTGGATTAATTCAACTTCAGCTTTGGTCGTTGTCTCCGTATCTGCAGCTTGGCCAACAAGTGGTAATCCTGCCATTAGTGTCATGCCTGCAACGAGAGTTCCGAGATATTTTTTCATTTTGGTTGCTCCTTTATTGTTTGACGGTTGCGCCACCAGATTAGAATTAATAATATTAATAAACTAAGTCCACATACGCCGATACCGAACAGAATCCATTGCTGGGTCCCATTCATTTGCGGTAATACACCTTGTAGCGGGCTCGCAATTTTATCGGCCGCCGCATTGCCACCTGAATTAGAAGTGATCGTTAAGTGGTAAGTGCCTGATTGCGTATCAGCTACTAGTGGTAACTTGACTAGCTGACTAATACCTAAGTCTTGAAAGCTGCCCATCCAATTAATATGACCACATCCTTTCCAGATATTGACTTAAGCTTAGTATCATTATTAACGCTTAGTACCAATAGTGAATCGTTGTGAGTAACCCTATCAGCAACGAAAATATATCATGGTTTTGGAATCGCTGTCAATTGATGACGCCCCTTAACTATTGATTAAAATTCCTATTTTAACGGACTTCTGAGCCATTTTTAATATTATAGTGATTACAAATATTTTAATATAAACTACTGTAATCAGTTTAACGGCAAGCTTTCCTACTGCTTTCATTTATCCGATTAGGTCCAACTAGTTGGCGTGTTCAACTAAACAAGTCGTCAACATTATATTATCGTTAGACTTTGATGAGGCCACACATAAGTTAAAAATTTTGATAATTATAAATATTGAAATCCTATATATATTTAGAATATCGTTGTAACAGCAAGCTATTACATAAATTATCTTCAATTTATAAAATTATGTAATCGATTTAATGTGGAAATCTTTTATCAATTTTAAAGTGCAACACAATCAACTAATTAAAATCGGCTTTAAAAACAGTAAAAGCCCCCTAATCAAATAATTTCAAGCGTTAATATTCATTTACCAAACAATGAAGTGTGCTGTGGTATACTTAAAACACTTATTTTTAACCAGAAAGGCGGTTCGAATCATGCCCGCTAAAAAGACATTTCAAGACGATCAAGTTATCGAAAAAATCATGCACTTATTTTGGCAGCAAGGCTATTATCATACTTCCATGGACGAAATCGTAATAACTAGTGGCGTCAAGAAGCAAAGTTTATATAACGCTATCGGGGACAAGCACACACTTTACCTGCGTGCACTCCAGCGCTATCACCAACAAACTTTAATGCGTTGTACCCAAGCAATGCAACGCTTAGAGCAGGATGGTGCCGCCCCCTTAGCTATCCTGAGTATGCTCTTTAGCCACGATTTAACGACATCCGAACAACCAGCCGGTGACCTAATGGCTAACGCCGTCGCTGAATTTGGTACTACTGATACTGATGTTCAGCAAGCCGTCAGCTGGTTTTATGACGACTACCTGACCCTCATGGCTGCGGTCATCCTCAAAGGTCAAGCTAACGAGCAAATTATCAATAATCAGTCCAGTATGACATTAGCTCAGGCACTGCTAGAAGCCCGCATTGGCCTTCAAACGCGACTCCGTCAAGGCAGTCAGCCAGATATTCAAGCGCAGCAACAAGCCTGGATGGCTTTTCTAGCACGTCGTTGAACCTAAAGCAGTTAATCAGCGCATAAAATAAGCAAGCTTCTCCCGAACATTTTGGGAAAAGCTTGCTTTATTTTTTCATCTATATATAAGTCACAGTCATACTTTTGGGTCATAACTAGCGATTGACTTATAAATATTTTTGCACTAACCAGTGCTGTGCTGAGCTCGTCAATTGACTACCATAATGTTGTCGCAACCGTTGCACACCCGCGTAATGGTCAAATTCAAATTGACTTGTCAGCGTCTCACTAGCTAGCAACGCCTTAGCAAACTGTAAATCGTCAATCGTAATCTGTTGTCGGTAAGCCAAATCTTCATCGGCTATGATTCGTTGCCACTGATCCGTTAAGATGGCACTGGCCCGCTGATAACGACGGTCATGGGTCAACAAGGATTGCATATCATCTGGATTAAGTGGTGTCCCCATATTATTCATCCTCCAAGTTCAAATTAACTACATGACCGATTGCTGGCTCAATCGACAATCGATCTTCAGCCCGCGCTAACAACCAAATCACATTTGTAAAACGGTGTGACTCGACGTGCCGTTCACCACGGCCATCCGTTAAGATCAGCGCCAAGGTCGTCGCATTCGTCTTATGATGTGTTAGTAAATCATCAAAAATACTTTGATAAACGGTTCCACCACCGCCACGGCGCGTAAAGCGAATCTGCTGTGGCAAACTCACCTGATACGTTTGACCAGGCTGTACGATTGCATCAAACGGCTTAACGGTGATGGTTGCTGCAAATAATCGGGTTAAAGTAGCCACCTGTGCCAGTAATCGTTGCAGCATCAGATCACTGATAGAACCTGAATTATCAACATAAACTTGCAAGTCCAAGCGCGTATCGCCAATTTGACCGGGTATTTCCATCCGCGCGGGTTGCCGTCGATTAAAGCGCGCGTGCGAGGCCTTAGTACCGCTCGGAATCTGACCCAGGCCCCGAACTAGTAATTGTCGCCAATCAAGCTGGGCTGGCTGTGTCATTACAGTGAGCTGAGCTCGAACATTGCCGGCCACTAACCCTCGGCCAGCTTCATTTGTTTGCTGCCAAGCATCTTTTGCCAACTGTTTTAAACGGGCAGTTGCCAAATTGGGATTCGTTAACTGTTCAGAGGCTGACCAGCCACTTGGATCATCGATCAACTGTTGCGACTTTTGGTCGCCAGACCCTTTTGCCGGCTGCCGCTGGTCCTTATTTCGCGAAGTGGCGGTGGGCGCGCCATTCGGCTGAAGTTGCGACCGCGACTGCTGCTGTAATAATTTCAAATAACAGCCAGAATCTGCTCGTCGCGGTAGCTGGGCATCGACTAACGGCTGGACAGTCGTTAAACTGACCGCATCTTTAGGCAGACCGTCGACATACTGGTTAACGGCCAGGTCGGTCGCCAACGTCACTAACTCCGGCTGCTGCTTGACCTGCTCACGATACCGAACGGGGTGTTGCCAGACAATGTGTAGTGCCACGTGTTTTAACCCCGCTTGTAAGTAAGAAAACTGTGAAAAAGCTCGAGCAATTACTGTTGGCGCATATTGTAAGACCAACTGATTATTCTGCCAAGCTAAGATAAACGGCGTCGTTAACGTCGTATTTAACTGTCTGGGAAGTCGGGTCAGCAACTCGCCATAAAATTGATCAGTGGCTAGTAACTCAATAATGGCCCGATCAATCATGGTCGCACCTGCCTGGATCGTGTCTGCTGTTGGCGTCACTAACATCGCTTGTTGCCAACGTGTGTACTCATTGGCATTGTTAATCATGATGACTCACTGCTTTCTTACTGATTTGACCAACTGGCGACCTGTTGTAAATACTGATACAAAGCGGTCACATACGGACTTTGCTTGGCAACATTTGCTGTATATAATTGCTTTAATAAGTCGCGTTCATGGCCGATTTGTTGAACCAATGCAAACTGACCATCTTGACTGAGTGTTTGTAGGAGTTGCATGAACCGACCAGCGTGCTGATCGTCCGTCAACGGATACGTGGTTGTTAGAGCCAAACAGCTTGCCAAAACCGTTCGCTTTTGAATTTCATTCATCGCCGTAAACTGCTTAAGAATCGGTGCCGGCACCACGGCCCCCACTGGTTGACTGTCATAAATCATCGCTGGTGTCAGATGAATGGCTTGTTGTTCCAAGAATTGCTCGAATACAAGCCCTAGCTCAGTACCCACATCTCCTTGAAAGATATCCAGTGCCACAGCCGTTTGTTGATGCACAGGAAGTTTTTCAATCTCATATAAATTAGCCGAAACACGCGCCCACGCACGTGGCGTCGCTGTTAAATCAGCCTGGACATCAGCCTGATTAAGCCGCGTTACGTCTTCACTAATAAACTGCTGGACGAGTGGATGAATGTTTGGTCGGTTCATGCGCTCATCCACTTGTTTGGCCCAAGCAAGCCAGTCTGCCGCATCTGCTCGCATAACTAGACGCACGGTACGATCTTTGATGGCCGCATCGCCGGCAGTAACGCCATACGTACTACTTTCGAATCCAGTCATACTAGCATCTGGATTTTCAGCAATGATCAATTGCACCTGTTCTGGCAATTTCAATGTGTTAATCGTCCGTTGCAAGACCAGGTTCATCAATTCACTTTGAACAGCCTGCGTCCCACGATTAAATTCGTCTAAAAACCACAGAATTGGCTGCTGAGGATGCTGCTCAGCATACTGAATAATTTCAATCAACGTGTGTGCATAGCCGAATTGCACGTCAGCCAACTGGCCATAGCGCTTCGTTTGAATAAATGAGTCGCTCGTTAGTGGTGGGACTGGGATCGCTAAATCCCCCTTTTCGGACAGGCTCACAACGGTCGTGTATAATTGCGCCCCCATCCGCTTAGCAACCTCGGCTACCAAGGCCGACTTTCCAATCCCGGCTTCACCGACAATGTTCGGTACGTTCCCCGCTTTTAAAACGACCGGAACTGCTGTTAATAGAGCTTGATATGATAACGCCATTAATTAAACCTTCCTTTACTGTTCCACGTGAAACAAATTTAATTCGTTTTCAAAAACATCAGCTTACTTGTCCTAACCATTATAAAACAGAAGCCACCATTATCGACAATTAGCGTTCACAGTCACGTTAGGTCACACACCAATCATACTGACTACTATCAATAGTGACTATGCAAAAATAAAATTTTTATTTATTATAGTTTTAACAATCCACAACTGCCATAAAACGTTTTTATACCAACGTTTTACCAGTATCTTATCCATTAATATAATTATAAAAATCTTATCAGAAATATTCACAAATCAAACAAATTCCGTCGTTTTCACGAGCAGGTATTGTAAAATAGGTTAAGTTAGCAATTATTCAAAAAGGGAGTGTGCAACTATGCGCAAGTATCTCGCCGAATTTCTCGGCACATTTATGTTAGTTTTCTTAGGGACTGCAACCGTTGTGATTGCTAAGGGTGACGTCCTCGCTATTGGGTTAGCCTTCGGGTTAGCGATTACCGTTTCGGCCTATGCCTTTGGTGGTATTTCTGGTGGTCACTTTAACCCCGCCGTTACGACTGCGATGTTAATCAACCGTCGAATCGATGCCGCCGATGCCATTGGCTATATCATCGCCCAAATCATTGGGGCCATCGTTGCTTCCGCAGCAGTTAAGTCGTTTGTCAGTGCATTAGGCTTATCCGCAACATCGCTTGGTCAAACCGATTTTCCAAAAATCGGCAGTGGTATGGCCTTCTTTGTAGAAGCACTAGTCACATTCTTATTCTTAATGGTTATTCTGAACGTTACTAGTAATGACCATGGTAACGCAGACTTTGCTGGTTTGACCATTGGGGTGACCTTAGCATTCTTGATTATTGTCGCTCTCAACTTAACGGGCGGTTCTTTGAACCCTGCCCGTTCAATCGGCCCCGCTATTTTTGCTGGTGGTAGCGCCTTATCACATCTATGGGTCTACATCTTAGCACCAGAAGTCGGCGCCATCTTGGCCGCATTCTGTGCTCGGGTTATGGGATCAGAAGACTAGTTAGCAATTGACAGTCGTACCATTAACCACGATCAATTTGATACTGAAACATGATTAATAAAACAGCGGTACCGTGATGATTTTATGGCTTGGAATCATCACGGTACCGCTGTTTTTCGTATGCTTATATTTTAGGCAGTCTCAATTAGACGAATCTACGTTGCCAACTTCTCATGACGCATGGCCCTATAACCTAACCCTACGCCAAGTTTTACTTGCGTCGCCAATGCGTGTACCAGGAATGGAGCGTTCCAATCAATAGGCCAATAATGACGACAACTGCTGAAACATAGCCAAAAATACCAATGTTTGTAATCCAACTATTATCAGGATGGCTTTGAACTAGTAGTGATGATCCAACAATCAGCGCTGCCAGAATAACGGATAGTACAATCTTATTGACCATCGAATCAATCCGATCAATAAACATCTTGCGGTGTGCAAAGACCAAGTTGACCCGCGTCTGACCATTCTCAAACGTATCTAGAGCTGATAATAAGCGTGACGGAATCTTCGGGGCATCACGCAGGCTTTGAAGGCTAGCCAACATGCCATCTTCCAGTTCATTGCGCCAATTAAAATTCTCGCGGATGTACTTGCGCGCAAATGGCCGCGCCACGTCCATCATTGATAAGGTTGGGTCGAGCGTCTCCACAATACCTTCGATCGTTCCAAACGCCTTACCTAACATGGTAACCGCTGGATTCATTTGAATATTATTACTGCGACAAACCTTGACCATTTCAAACAACAAGCCTTGAAAATCAATGTCGCCCAGTCCCGAATTATAATACTGACTTAAAAATGGTGCTAACTCACTAAAGAACGCTTCTTCATCAACCACGCCAGTTCGGTTTGAAATCGCTAAGATTGCTTTGCCGACTTGATGGGTATCTTCGGTTGTCACTGCCACGACAACATTAGCAATTCCTGCCATCAAAGCTGGACTGATCTCACCCATCATGCCAAAATCCAGATAAACTAACCGGTATGGTGGTAACTGCCGTTTGCCAATTTTCCCGCCATGCTTGGGAACCGTATCGTGATACCCAATATCATCTGGTTGCAATTCCCGCAATAAGATATTCCCTGGATGAGGATCAGCGTGAAAAAAGCCATCTTCAAAAACCTGCTTCAAGAAATTTTGCACCAAGACATGGGCCAAATAGCGGCGTTCGTCATCATACTGGTGATTTCCGTCTTCATCGGCCGCAAGCATTTGCGCCATAAAATGCTGAATCGTCGTTCCCGGCATATACTGGTTAACAAGCACTTTTTGCGTACTATACTTCGCATAAACCCGGGGCACCCGAATAATATCGTCCGCATTATTCAGTCGGTAAAACCGTGATCCATTTTTTACCTCAATACTGGTATCCAATTCATTGAATAGTGACCGTTTGATTTCACCAACCATTTCGCGCAAATCAACAACTGAAGACTCCGGAATATATCGCAATAGGGGTAACGCCCGCTCAAATAACGAAATATCTAGGGCCACCTCGGCGTCAATACCCGGATGCTGCACCTTCACCACGACCTTCTGCCCATTGAGCAGTGTCGCATGGTGCGTCTGGCCCATTGATGCTGATGCAAACGGTCGCTCGTCAAACTGGGCAAACATTTCATTGATTGGCTTCCCTGTCTGCTGCTCGATCGTTTGCTTGACCACACTAAAATCATCGGCCCGGACATTATTTTGCAATTTTTTGAATTCGTTAGCAAATTCTGGCTTAACGATATCTGTACGTGAAGAAAGAATCTGGCCAATTTTAATAAACGTCGGTCCAAGTTCTTCAAACGCCGCGCGCACTTGATCAGGATTTTTCTGACGTGCAAGGTTGCTCAAAACGTTATAGCGCCGCAAGACACTGACAATCGTCCGAAAACGGGTATGGCGGTTCTGATTCACTTGCCATTGGGGCTTTTCCTCATTGTTGTTGGTCATCAGCGGACCCTCCTCACAAATTTCCTTATTACAGCTATTATCCATCTTTATTTAAGAATCCGCACTAGCTAACTAACTTTTTTTGAAAAAAGATTGACAAATACTAATCGCGGTTGTAAATTAGAACCACATTAAAAATCGATTAACAAACACGCCGATGAACAAAGTAAACCTTCTGGAAATGCCTAGAGAGTGTCAGTTTGGTGCAATGACATCATGACCAGATCGTTGAAAATCAGTTCTGAGTGGCAGTGACGAGCTTGATGTTAGTTGCTGTTGGTTGCTCCCATTATTGAGCCGAAGTATCGCAAGTGGCCGGCCACTTGCCGTACTTTTTAAGGTGATTCGTCGTAAGGCAGTCACAAAGCTAAGGTGGTAACACGTGTTCAAACGTCCTGGTTTCTGAGTCTAACTCAGATATCAGGACGTTTTTTGGTTAATCGCAACTTTTATTTAATAATTATTGTCTCAATCAAATAAGGGAGTGCTGTTGATATGTTAAATCGAGTTCAAAAGCGAAACTTAACCAAACGTGATTACGTCACCTTAAGTTCAATGATTTTCGCCTTATTCTTCGGGGCTGGCAACCTCATTTTTCCACTTCACTTGGGTCAACTAGCGGGCGGTCACTGGGGGATTGCTGCGGCCGGCTTTCTCATCACGGCGGTTTTGTTGCCCTTACTATCTGTTTTAGCCGTCTGTGTCACTAAATCCAAGGGAGTTTATGACATTGGTAAGCCACTAGGCGCAACCTTTGCCGTTGTCTTCATGGTTCTCATCCACTTTACAATTGGCCCCTTCTTTGGAACACCACGGACGGCCACCGTATCATTCACCGTTGGTCTGGCACCGTTTTTCCCAGCAAAGTATCAATCACTCGCATTACTGCTGTTTTCCGCCGCATTTTTCGGACTCGCCTACTACTTGTCCGTTGAACAGAGCAAAATTATGGCTCGGGTCGGCAAATTATTAAATCCATTATTTTTGCTATTATTAGTCGCCATCTTCGCCGTAGCTTTCAGCAGTCCGCTAGCTCATGCCGGTAGCACCAGTGCAACTGCTGCCTATCAGACCGCAGGCTTTACCAATGGTTTCTTGCAAGGCTACAACACGATGGACGCCTTAGCTGGGTTGGCGTTAGGTGTCACTATCGTCACTGCCGTTAATTTCATGGGCCAAACCGACCCGAACAAAGCCGCGTGGGTGACCGCCCGAGCTGGCTTCTTCTCAATGGCCTTTGAAGGCTTGATTTACGTGCTCTTAATCTTGTTAGGCGCGCAATCGTTAGGTCAATTCAAATTATCCGATAACGGCGGGGTCGCCTTTGACCAAATCGTTAACCACTACATGGGTAATGTCGGACAAGCCATTTTAGCCGTGTTGATCATTACCACTTGTTTGACCACCGCTATCGGGCTCGTCGCCGCCTTCGCTCAGGACTTCCATAAGCACTTCGGTTTCTTGAGTTACAAAGCCTGGTTAAGAATCACGTGCCTCGCCTCATTTT
>NZ_JAKZEQ010000035.1:0-33847 GCF_022549155.1 Lactiplantibacillus sp. ME-2 | reverse complement strand
ACTTTGTCAAAGAAAATTTGGCCGATCATCAGAATGTGACAAGCTTATATAACGCATTCAAAGATTATTTAAACCAGCAAACCGACCTTAAAGTCAGTGAAGTGCCCTTAGCAACGCTAAATGGGGCTAAAGGGTATTTTCAACCCAGCACTAATGAAATTGTTATTGGTGGTGATGAATCCGATAATGCTTTAAAATTGAAGACGTTATATCATGAATATGCACATAGTCAGTTACATGGATTAAAATCAGCCTTTAAAGATCGGCCACGAGCCTATCAGGAAACCCAAGCCGAAGCGGTTGCGTATGTTGCCATGCAAAATATTGGCGTTGATACCAGCAACTACTCACTCGGTTACGTGGCCACCTGGACCAAAGATAAAGCCGTAATCCATAGCGCTTTAAGTGAGATTCAGCAAGTGAGCAACAAAGTGATTGAACTTAGCGATGGCTTAACCAAACAATTAGGCTTACAAGAAGCCCCAAAAGAGCCTGAGCATGATCTAAAAAAGCTATCAGCCCATGATCTTAATAAGCCCTATCATGGCTTGCAACAACAAGTTAAGCAAGCAACGAATCCACAACAAAAATTAGAACTAAAAAATAAATTAAATGATGTACACCAGAAAATCAGTAAGCGAACTCAAAAACAGCTGCAAGCATTTGCTGAAGAAAATCCAGAAATTAAACAACCAGATTCTGAACCCGATCAAAGCCTAAAACGTTAGCCAGTTTTTAAGGGACATGCTATAATGAAGGCAGAAAAAGGAAGCCCCGCCGAAAACAGGACTTCCCACGCAAGCCGCTTCAAAGGCGGTGGCATAATTACAAAACTATATTAATGTCGTCCCGTAACTCGCCAAAGTTATAATCGGGGCGGCTTTTTTATTTGTGGTGCTTGTCGATATAGCTGAGTAGCGCGATTAAAAACGTGCCAAACAGCAACATCAACGAGAGTGTCTGGAAGACGCTCATTGACTGTGAAACCTTCCTGAAGATTATTCCATGTTCCCATGGGCCTCACCTCGCAAGGGAAAAGACAGCCACCGCCCTTAAAACTTCCTGCGTAATCCATTATACAGGTGAATTAAGTGTTGACCAAGCACAATAAAGATTAAGTCATGAGGTTTCATAGGATCCTAAATTTGATTAAATTAAGAATCAGCAAAATATCTTTTGTAGATACCTTTTTTAGTTCCTGGAGTTTTTCAAGCTTACGCTGATGGAAGATTAATAGTACTGTCGAGTTACTTGAAGAAAAAATCCTCTTATTGGCGGAACTAAATTAGTAATGGCTGATTCAGTATCAATATTAGTCATTTTTATTTTTTAGAAAACCAGCTCTTATAGTTAAAATATGTTATTCCATTATGCGTGATGCTAGTTAAACTTAGAGAGTAAAAAATCCTGACGGCTTATACTTAAATCAAAGAAGTGTAAACATGTCAGATCGAATCTAGTCTAATCACAGTAATAATCGAATACAAGCCCCGTGGAACAAAAGGCAAACAATTCTAGCCCCGCTGTATCATCAGTACGTGCCAGCGGTTGTTCGTCATCGCAAGAATGTGGCACAAGCTATCCTACAAGATGTGACAGTACTAGCTTTAATGTGTTGGTAAGTTACTATTGGACTAGAAAAAAGCGTTCATTTTATCGCTTGTTTTCCCACCAGAAAGATTGCGATTTAACCATATTTGTCAGCATGCAGCCTATTTGTTTAATGTGATTGGAAATGGCTTACTACAAAACGAATTGTCAACAGTAATTTTCACGACAATTGATAGTATACCCACACCACTGTGTCAGCTAATTCGCAATCATAGCGCAAAGATTTTTAAGTATAACTGCTTCAATTGGGTACAATGCAACTAAAAACCCCCGGTTTTATGGATTTAAGGGCCATTTTTAGGTCACTAATTCGGAAATTGTAGTGGCATACGCCATGACTAAGGATTCAATTCATGATGTTAAGTTGGTTAAAAACTTAGTAATCCAATACTTTATTGCCAAAATTATGAGTGACTTAAAACTAATAGGCATCTGTTTTTGGACAACATATCGTAAAAATATGAAACAACGCTCCGGTGATGAGAACTTATTAAAATAATGTCTTTTTATTGATGCCTGGTTAAAAATTAACTAGCGCTATGCGTATTTCGTTATAAGTCTAAATCTGATTAATTGTTGATTAAACGCATTCTTATCAATATCGTGAGGAACCCTAGATATTATACCCATTGTTCAGCACTGCTCATAGTAAAATAATTTGAGGTTAACCCAAATTATACGCCCAGGGATTTATCATCTACTATCGAATGGAAATAAAAGGTATATGTAAATTGAACCTTTAATATTGACTTAACGGCGTTTTAGGGAGATTCAAATGATATGATTGGCGGGGGATTTATTACGTTCCCCGCCAAAATTACCGCCAAGTTTGGACCGATTGAGGGCTGATCTGGTGGGGATTTTTTGATAACTTTAGCATATAATAATTGTGGAGCTTAAAAGCATGGATGGAGTGGTATATATGAAAGATGCGGATTTAATTAGTAGCCTTCAAGGTGACGAGGCATCAATTACGGCGATTGCAACATACCTTCAGTATTCTGTCGGGAAGAATCCGGTTGTCCCAACCAGCGACTGGCGGATTTTGTTTTCTGATAAGACGCCTGATCATGGGAAAGGGGTCATTGCCTTACGTTGCAAACCTAATTTGACGTTACAGTCGAAGATGATAGATGTGCGTCGCCTATACAAGAAAGTTGAGGAACTTAAGCAGGCGTTGACGACTAGCTTTGATGTGTTGGTTGTCGGCTTTGTCGGTGTAGGGCGCGTCGTATTCTTCCCGTTTATGAACGGCAACCGAGATATGCGTCTGGATCTGAATGAAGATACGATTACTAAGCGGATGTATGCCACTAACTTCCAATTGATGGGCAATGCCCAACTTGCAGTAACTGAAGACGAATTTGGATTTGGTGACTATAAGCTCAGTTTGGATATTCAAAAAATCTTTAAGCGAGAATTGACCTCAACGTTCCTATTGATGGTGAAGTTCTATCGTAAGAAGCTGTCTGAACTGATTACCAGCACATCATTGAAGCAAGCCCTCATGCCATTGGTTACCGAGCACACAAAGGCGTTTTTGGTGAAGAATGACTTAGCTGATTTGGTCCAACAGGAATCCTATACTGCTGTGCTTTCAACGGTTGTTGATACCATAATTTTACGTCAGTTAATGCGCCGTTTCTTAGAAGGTTATTACGGATCAGAGGCTTTTGAAGTGAGCGGAATTTCACTTGGTGTCGGTAGTGGTACGTTGGATGATGCTATTAAGAAAGCCGTCCAGGTTGCGATTAGCGCGCCCGATGATACAAGGCTGAAGAAGATCAACCAGAAACACAAAGCACTCCAAACGATAAGCGAGCTGGATTTGTTTACTGGCTTATTTGATGACGAGGAACTGAGCGCAACCGCGCATGTCGGTAAGATGAGTGACAGTCAAAAATCGGATATTGAGGAGTTGACAGAGCATGCACGTGAACAATTTGCTGCGGTGTACGCTGGAGATCTCTTTTCGGGTAGTGTTGGAGAAGTTGCGACTGCTATTGAAAAACAAATGGTGAGTCAGTATCCAGAATTTGTGACCAAAATGTGGGTAGACACTTCTTCTGATCAATTCTCCTTTCGCTATGAAGATATGGCGCCAGAGTCTCTTGAGAAGCAGTACGAGAACTCAATGTCTGAAAACGTTCAGATCATGCTTGACCAACAAGGACAGCCGACGGTTTACTACGGTGATGATAAGCAGGAGCAAAAGCAAAAAGGCGCATATTACACCGATCAACGTCTGGTTGACTATATCGTAGATCAAACCGTGGAAAAGGAATTTATGACCCGATATGATCAACTCAAAAATACAATCCAGCGGAATGAGTCTAAATCCCTAGTGGAGACTGCGATCAATCACTTGCTAGCAATCAAAGTTGTGGATATGGCCTGCGGCGGTGGCTCGTTTCTCCGCGGAGCGTTTCTAAAACTTGCCGGTAAGCATGAATTGCTGACTGGTCTGAATCTCAATTCTGAACTAATCACCAGCTATCCGATGTTCGAGTCTGGGGAACAGGGTGAATGTCTGTGGGAAGAATATCTTCTTGATCACGTGATTTATGGTGTGGATATTGACTACAAGGCAGTTACCATTGCTTCGTTGACTTTGACCCTGTCCTCTCTTCAACATCGGGACACGAGCAAGCCTTTGCCTAATTTGGTCGGTAGAACGTTGATTCACCAGAACTCGTTGATGAATACCGTACCATTCAAGGAACGCGATAGAGCATTCAAACCACTCAAACGTGAGATTGCCATTTTACGTCGTGCTAAGTTGAGCAATGATACTACCTTCGAAACTAAACGTGTGAAGTTACAGGAAAAAGTGGCACATTACGTAGATTCAACACTTGGTGATCAAGCGCCCTTATTGAATGCAGAGTGCTTAGAAATCAATTTGCCAGAAGTCTTTTTTAAGGCCGACGGAACACTTGATCCATGTGGTGGCTTCACCTGTGTTGTGGGCAACCCGCCTTGGGAGACTTGGAAGCCGAATTCAGACGAATTCTACAGCCAATATGATCCAGATTATCTTGCCTTAAAGAATGCTAAGCGGAAAAAGCAACGACAGAAACAACTGCAGATTCAATTTCAGCTGCTGGATAAGCGTTGGATGGAGTATTCTGAGCGGATTGCTGCTGGATCTAAATTTCTACGTGACACGAAGAACTTCCAATTCCAGAGCTGGGTAGTGGCAGGCCGTAAGACATCTGGTGATCTTAACTTGTACAAGGCATCAGTTGAACGATTCTATCAATGCATGCAACAAAATGGTAGATTGGGCGTACTCGTACCCGATAACTTCGCTACGGATATGGGAGCAACAGGGCTTCGTCATATGGTCTTCGATCATAGTCAGATAAGTGAATACTTGTCCTTTGAGAACCGTAAGGGAATTTTCAAGGCTGTTCACAGAAGTTACAAATTTGCCGTATTGCTTCTTGAAAAAAAGAAACCATCAGAACCAGATTTCCATGCATTCTTTTACAAGGATAATCTGGAAGCTCTGGGTGATCAAAGTGAGAAGTTGACCTATGCAATGTCAGATGTAAAGAAAAACAAAGAATTATTATCATTGGTAGAGCCACAATCACAAGCTCAATTTGACGTATATCATAAAATGACGGGAAAATTTCCTTCTTTCGGCGAGACAAAACCATTCAAGTTGGGGAGAGATTTTGACAGGACAAATGATTCCGCATACTTTTCGATGGAAGAAAATAGCAATACCTTTCCACTGTACGAGGGTAAGAATTTTAATCAATTTACCATTAAAAGTTTACCTGCCGAGTTTGCAACGCAAGAAGGCGTTTTGAAAAAGATTCATCCTGATGAGGAGGATTGGAGAATTGCGTTTCGGGCTATTGCACGTGCAACTGATAAACGGTCACTAATAGCCACACTGTTACCTAAGGGAGCAGTTGCTGCGAACAGCGCAATTATTCAAAAGGATGTTAAGAATGTTACAATCCAGGATCGACTATTTTACCTTGGGTTGATGGATAGCTATGTCGTTGATTATTATTTAAGATTACTTGTGACTACAAATATCAATCAGTTCTTCATTAAGCAACTTCCGTTTGCTAGTCCAAGGGAGACTGATGATTCATCAGTGATAGAAAATGTCGTACGAGCATTATTAATTAAGAAAAACGCTGAGACAAATTTTTTTGACAATCTACCAGTTTCTGAAGAGGATGATACCAATCAAGATTTCTTGTCAATGTCTCAACCTAGTCTGATAGCAGAACTGAATGCAAGAGTTGCAAAGTTATATTCATTAGACCGTAATGATTTAATTACCTTGTTAGCAACTTTTGAATCTCCGCTGTACAAACAAGAAGTCCAGGAAGAATCTCAACGAATTATTAACAGATTTGATGAATTGACGGTAAGTGATTTATGAGTAATATTAGAGAGCTTTACACTAAACGTGTTATTGATAACCGAAACGTTAAGATGGTCGATGCTATTAAAGAACTGCTCAGCAAAGCGGATGTTCATTTGTTAGATGTGGCTGTTGGCTACTTCTATTTGAGTGGCTTGCTGTTGATCAAAGATGAATTTATTCATTTCATGACTGTTCAACAGGGCCATTTCAACATCCTAATGGGTAATGAAACTAATTATGCTACGCAACAATTATTTGCAGATAATGGCATAAAGGATGATTACTTTGAACAACTGTCAGAGACCATCAATCAGGATACGATGACGGTTTCCGACACAGACTTTCTGCGTCAAGTCAGCCAATGGGTTAGCCAAGGTCGGATTGAAGTCAAGGTATACACCGGAGAAGCAAATTACTTCCATGCCAAGAGTTACTTGTTTTGTCAGAACGCTGAGGGGCTTGATGGCTATGCACTGGTGGGCTCTTCCAATTTTTCTAATAATGGTTTACAAGGCAACACCGAACTGAATGTAATGAGCCGCGATACTTTCCCAGTGTTAAAGGACTGGTTTGATTTCATCTGGCAGTCGGATGAAGTTGAGACTTATGATGAGAAGTTGATTGCTGCCATTAAACATAAAGTACCAGCAATCATTAATGATAAACCATATCAGACGGTGGCTGAAACTTACCACGATTACGCTACCTTATTTAGTGTACCGTATGCCGATTTAGATCCTGCTTTGCCATGGGTACAGAAATTGTATCCACATCAGCAATCGGGTGTTATAGAAGTCAGTGATAAGTTAAATACTTTTGGCACAGCAGTTCTTTCTGATGGAGTGGGTTTAGGTAAGACCCGCACGACTGCCGGGATTATTCGACTTGGTTTAGATCAGGGGACAATTCATCGTGTCTTGCTAATTGCTGACAGCAAGTTGACAACGCAGTGGGTTGAAGAAATGGCGACAGTTGATGTTCATACTGATTGTTTCAAGCAGATAACCCGGCAGCGTTTCACCTTATTGGAGAAGTCAGAACTTGATAAGTTGGCAAAGCAATACGACATGATTGTGATCGATGAGGCCCATCTAGGTTTCAAGTCGCGAAAAGCTAAGGCCTATGTGCATCTTCAATACGTATTTGAAACTAGCGGTGAAAAAATCAAAGGGTTGTTGTTAACTGCCACCCCTTGGAACAATTCTCGTGAAGATGTGTTAAATCTAGGGAGTTTGTTCTTATCTGCTGATCGTATTCCTAGTGATCGAAAATACCGAGATATTTTTCAGTTTGGAAATACTGGTAAAGCAATTCGGGAGTTGGCGAATGATAATGAGGCATTCAATCAGTTCTGGGATGATTTGTTTCTTCAGCGAACTCGCAAGACTTATGGTGGTAAAGCAGTTGAATACGCCGAACGTGAATTTCCAGCAATCGAGATTCCATATGAACCCCGTAAGAACCAACTGTTTGGAGAGAACTTTGAACGCATTTCCGGACTTAATTTTGCGTACATGGATCCAATGCGCTATGTCGGTGATTCACGCAACCAGGTTGGGGTAGACCGTCTTAAGATGATCTTACTCAAGCGCGCCGATTCGAGCTGGCGGGCATACCATGATTCTCTTACCAGCATCGTAAACAAGTTGGAGAAGCTGTCTAGTCAGTTGGACGGTATCCAACATTCAACCAAGCAAGCGCCGGATTTGAGAACTTTCCTAGCTAATGCCTACAAATTAGATGCTTATAATGAACAGAAGCTTGGGGGTCTGCGTGAAGCATTCTATGGGCAAGACCCTGACGATGGACTAGATGACACCGAGTCAAGCGATTTGCTACCAAGTGAAGAACGATCCAATCAGCAGAAACGTCGCTATTTCAATAGAATTAGTGCACAAGTGCAATCTGTAAATGAGCATACTGCCAAGCGAGCTGTCGCAAGGATATCGCAAGATACGGCACAGGACTTAACGATTTTAAAGCCCTTATTACGGGATCTCGAATCAGCCTATGCCAACCGTGATGAAAAACTCGAAGGCGTCAAGCAATACTTACTTAAAGAACTCTCTCTGGGACGTAAGGTGATTGTAGTCTCCAGCTTCAAGACGACTGCGGAGTATTACTTCACTCAGTTAAAGCGGATGCCTGAGTTCAATAAGGACAAGATTGGACTGATTACTGGTGGTGATGCAGCCAATTTTATTGGAGGACAGGAAGTTTCACGTAAAGAGATTCTGGACCGCTTCTCACCGCGGTCCAAGAATCGCGTGGATTTGATTGATTCTCCCAAAGAAATCAATCTTCTGATTGGCACGGACACAATCTCAGCAGGGCAGAACTTGCAGGACGCGCAAGTGATCATGAATCTTGATCTACCATACAACCCAATGATACTTGAGCAACGAATTGGTCGGATTGATCGACCGCGTGACGTTTCAAAAACAAAATCTATTTATGTCTATACCTTCCCCGTCTATCAAACCATTGATGCAGAACTTAAGATGAGCGAGCGCTTGGACAAAAAGATGGAAGGTGTCATGGAAGACACGCAGTTTGATAATGCGGTATTACCGAATGCCGAGTACATGAATTTCCTCAAGCAGGCTAAGGCGACAAAAGGTAACGCTGTTCAGAAGATGCTGGATGATACTGTCCAGAAGACTGTGGTTAAGGCTGGTCTGAGTTCAGAAAAACATTCGGAACAGTATCAGATCGCCAATCGCCGGATGTACGATGCGAAAATTGAACCGATTGTCCGCACTAAGGAACCGGTTATTCCAAAGGTTAGCTTTGCTTCGGGCGCGGTGCATGGTGTTGCGGTATTGCAATTAACCTTTAACGATGTCAATCAGGCGTTGCTAGCCAAAAAAAATATCGTAGTTGATCTTACTAATGTGGACAACGACAGCGTAACTAATGGGGAGCAACAACTTCATGATGCATTGAACACAGGTATCGATGGAACGTCCAAATTGAATGAAAGTACCGCAAAGTTAAGTGTTTCCAAGTTGGATGCTGTGTTTCGTCAGGTTCTTGAGCGTGAGGTTGCCAAGTATAATCAAGCAATGAGACAGTCTGAAGGTGCGATTGGCGCACTGAAAGATCGGGTCGCGGAACAAACCGCTAAAGCGATTGAGGAGAGCGTTCGTAATTCTGCTAATCGCACAATGATTATGAACAAAATCCAAGAGGCCGGCTTAACACCTAAGTTCATCGGTAAACTGACTCAGAATATACGCACCATCGATCAGGATAGTCCGCTATATGAAGACGTTGTTGAAATCAGCCGTGATGTGAATTTGTTCTGGTTGAACTTCAGCTATTACGCCGACCAGTTTGATTTGGGGAATATTGAACTGACTGGGAAGCGACAGTTGAGCCGGATGGACGTGCGGTTGGCGGACAGTAGCCAGTCAAAGTATGAGTTGTTGTTGGCAAATGTGAAAATTTAAGATATATGCGCGCGATTTAGAGTGCTAGCAGGAGGGTAATTTGAGCAATATTTTTAGTAGTGGTAAGTTAACCTTATCAAGGGGTGGAAGCGATCAATACCTATTGAATGGGGTGAAGATGCTTGACGCCGACAATCAGCCTATCAAAGAAGCCGAATTCGAATCTCGCGTGAGTAACGAAGTCGCGAGATTTATCAATAATAATTACTCACAAATTGTTTTTTTGGCAGGAGCGGGTGCATCAATTACCGGTCAGCAAGATTCACAGAGCATTCGAGGCCGTTCAATGCGAGAGCTAACTGGAATTATTGCAGATGCTCTGGATACTGATGAAAAAGCGTTTTCCATCAGCCAAATGGCAAGGTATTCAAAATATAAGTTTATTGATGCTACAAGTGAAGACTTTCAGTTAGAAAATTTTATTTCAGCTGTTCAATCAGCTCAGCCGTACATTGCGATAGACAAACAATCGAAGTATAACAAAAGTGTCTCCGTCATCCTAGAAACGATAATTCGGAATACAAGTTATGACTACGACGACCGATTATTGAAGCATGCTCAAATCATTAATATACTTTCGTCTCGTATCACTCCACCTAACAAGCTCACTATCGCAACAACGAACTATGACACGTTGTTTGAAGAAGCTGCAGCTAGAATAGCATACACTGTTATGGATGGATTTACAGCGGATATTGACCCACACTTTGATCCAGACGTGTTTGAATGGAATCTGGTAAAAGATATTCCTAATTTAGCAACTGCTGAGCTGGAGTACAAGAAGCAGGTTATCAATCTGATCAAGCTTCACGGATCATTAACGTGGCAATTCGACGATGAACATATCTTGCGGAGATTGCCGCGCAATCTAGTTAACAGTCCGGTGATGATATTCCCGAGTGCAAACAAATATATGCAATCGTACACAGAGCCTTATTTTGAGCTGTTCTCTAAATTTCAAGAATTGATCAATAGACCTAACACTTTATTGATTGCCAATGGATTTAGTTTTGGTGATACTCATATTGCCGAGATGGTGTATCATGCTGTAACACATAACTCAGGATTATCACTGCTGGTATCCGATTATTCCTTGGAGGGACATGATGCTCGAGGTTGGAAATTATTGGAAGGGCTAAAGGATTCGGGCTACTCGATTGTATTCCTTCAAGCAGTTTTGAATAAGCTTCCAAGATATCTGGAGGCGGAATCGAATGAATATTGATCACGTGTTTCAAAGATCTGCTCATGAAGCAGGAACTGTTAACCTCGATAAGAGCAATTACTATCTTGGCACAATATCTGAGGTGTCTGCAGCTGCTGCCACCATACAAATAGAGAACCTATCAATATTACAAGGTCGAATTTTTCAGAGAGAAAGTTTTGTCCCAGGCGGAATGAATTATATGATAATTGTAGCTAGTGAAAATGGAATATTTATTGGAAGAGTAAAGCGAAACGCAATCAAAGATTCTGAGAGTATTCATGTGTTGATGAAAACAGGAAAGCTGGATGCAATTTATCCCCAGACCGCAGCCGAAATGTTAGCGTATATTCCACCGTTTATGGACGTATTTCGTCCGACTGGCTTTTCTAGCGTTGCAATACATGACAAGGTTTATCTTGCTCCAGAGGAGGTAATTACTCGCTATTATCAGTCGTTAGAAGTGCTTGATTCAGCGAAAGGTGAACGTTCATTGATACCATTTGCAACACTAGCTGTAAAGTCTAATCTAAAAATTGGCTTCAAGCCTGCAACATTGTTCAGTAGGCATCTGATGATTATCGGTTCAACCGGTAGCGGGAAGAGTACCAGCGCATTATCAATTTTGGATAAAGCATCCAATGATGGAGAAAAAATTCTAATCATTGATCCAACTGGGGAATATAAAGACACATTTGATGAAAATGAAATTGACAAGCTCCATCTTGGAGAAGATACCTGCATTGTACCTGGAAGTGTGTCGATTGATCAATGGATTGATTTATTGCAAGCTAGTCCTGGCATTCAGGCTCCATCTTTGATGAACGCTATCCTAGCACTACGATTTCAGTGGAAAAATGATTTAAAGGGAGAAGTCTATCAAAAGATTGGCACCACGTTTGCACAAATTGAGACGAACATGGCGAATCTAAGTTCAGAGGATACTAATTTCAATTTCACTTGTTTGGAACAGCAGATGTTACAAGAGTCTGTCTCCGAAAAGAAGTTCTCAAATGGTGAGTTGGAGAAAGATTACTTTAAGGCAAACGCCAACCGGCCCTTGGTGGAAAGACTTCAGCAATTTCAGCAGTCGCCAATGTTTCGTAAGTTATTCGCCGATGCTTCTCAAAATTCACTTACAGAAAGACTTGATGCCTTTTTTGAAGGAAAACGTAGCTTGTATGTTGATGCCTCGACAATTAACTCTGGAGATCAAGTTGGGCAGTTAATAGTTGATTTTATCTGCCGGAGAATAGAAGAATGTAAGCAAAGAGAGCAACAAGCGTTTATATTATTTATCGACGAGGTTCATCGGTATGTAAAGAGGCAGACTAACGATGGTAGTCTTGTGGAAGATGGGTTAACTACTTTAGCTCGTGAGGGGCGCAAGTTGGGGGTATACTTGCTCCTTACTACCCAGAGCCCAAATGATGTCTCTAAAATTCTTATTGCTCAGATGGGTTCCATGTTGATACACAGGTTAACGCAACCGGATGAGTTATTCTCAATTAAGAATTATCTTGATGAGGATAGTCGACACCAGATTCAAAAACTGGATCAGGGTGAGGCAATACTGACAAGTGTCAATCTAATGCATGACATTCAATTAAAAATGGATAAATCAAAGAGAAGTCATGCTAATAGTTCACCGTCACTGCAATGCGAAAGCAAATGAATGTTGAGGGCAAGGATGATTGATTGCACTAGCTACCCCGTTATTGGTTACTCAAGTGAGGAGATGACCAAGCAGACTGTGAGTAAAGTCAGGTTTGTTCAATTTAGATGAACAATCTTGGCTTTTTCGAGTGAATACACATAGTGAGCGTGCAGATCTGACGTCAACTTATCAAGCCCATTTTTAGTTTTTAAAGATTGTATAGCAACATCACAGCTCCTTCGTTTCCATAAATCTTCAAGCACATATCATGACCTTTGTCATAAATGGTATGAGTGTTTTCTTTGTGACAAAGACCGTGGGGATTGAATCAATGTTCTCAATATCACTGTTAGGCATCGATTGCTCCTATCCTAGTATTTGGTACATAAATTTCTGAACAGTTGTGCCATAATTAATAAAACAAGATAGGAGCATTCCAATGAAACGATATCAAGATGATTTTAAAGCCAGCATTGTGAAGAGAAAAGATCTATTCGCTCGCTTTCCGAGGAATACGGTGTTTCTCCAGCCGCAATTCATAACTGGGTTAAAGGCGCTAAATCAGTTGAGCTAGAAGACGGTACTGAAGTAACGTCCAAAGAATTCAAACAACTTCAAAAGGAAAATCAGCGATTAAAAGAGGAACTTGAAATTTTAAAAGCTGCGGCGGTGTTACTGGGAAAGCATTAGGACGAATTAATTGCCTTGTCTTCATAGAAGATCAGTTATTGCGACACCGCTTATCAATTATTCTTTCGGCACTGAAATTACCGCGCAGCACCTATTACCATTGGAAAAGATATCAACCTAGTCAACACGAACGTGTTGATAATCAGCTCAAAGAAAAAATTAAATTGATTTGGGAAAATAATTATCGTGCCTATGGTTATCCACGAATAACGATGGTGCTTCGCAAGTCAGGCATCTGTGTTGGGTCAAAACGAATTTTACGATTAATGAGGGAAATGGAGATTCACTCTTTAATGAATCGGCGATTTAAAAAACCTGGCACTCATGTGGATCATTCACAACGCCCCAATTTAATCAAGCACCAGCCCAATGCAAGGATATGGCGTGCTGACATTACTTATTTGGAATTACGTCCAGGAACCTGGGTTTATCTCAGTTCTATTTACGAACCAAAGGTTCATCAAGTCCTTGCTTTCAAGATTGGTCGTCAGATGGAGGCGACGTTAGTTGTAGAAACGATTAATCAGGCGCTTGAATGTCATCAAAAGCCACAATATTTTCACTCTGACATGGGTTCACAGTACACCAGCAACGAAGTTGAAACTTTACTTGAACGGCATCAGATTAGCCACTCATACTCAAAACAAGGTTATCCTTATGATAATGGGCCAATTGAAGCTTTTCACTCATTGTTGAAGAGAGAGTTTGCCTTTCAAACAACTTTTTCCAATTTTGAGGACTTGGTAATCCGAACCTCAAATTACATCAGTTGGTTTAATTCCGACAGAATTAGAACGAGTGTTTAGAAAAAGATGTGCCATTTATTGACATAGGAGCAACTTGAATAAACTAGCTTGATTATTGCAAGATATCAATAACGTATTTAAAAACCAAAAAATAATCTATATAAAGACCACTCTAAAAAAGACTTCAATTACTCAGAAGATTATCTATTTTCAAATTTAAGAAATTCGTACTTAATTATTAATACTACATCCTAATTACCTTTTGCATCTACTTATAGAAAGGGAGGAGTTCAATGCATATAAATTACATTCAAAAATATGTTAGTACTACTGGAGTAACAAATAGATCATTAGGTGGGCCCTTAGAGAAAAGTCTACAGAATGCTGTCAAAACAGTATGTACTATAGCAAACAATAACAATTACGAAATGGGCCTTGTCATTTCCCCTGGATATTTATCAACTCAACAAAATACCGCAGATGATTTAGTGAATGAGATTACTAAGGGACTAATAAAAGGGGAAAAAATCTCAAATTGTTGGATTTTAGGAACTATGAATGGTGATAATAAACCAACTAAGCAATCAAAATACTCCAAAATACTTAATTTCACCGTAAGTGCTTTCAGAAAAGTATCTACAGTTACTATTCAACCTAATTTAATTAAATCACCAGCACCCTTTGCAAAAGATCATAGAAAAATGTTTTTTATCCTATTATGGAAAAATAAATCACTAAAACCAGTATTAAAGGGTAAAGGAGATATATCAACCTTTATTAAAAATGTTGTTGTTCCCGTTGCGACAATAGGATCGTCAAATTTTAGTAGATCAACATATTTCTTGGGTAATGATCACAATGAATCTGATATACTTTGGATAGATGATGACGTGTTAAATAAAATTAATAACACAAACAATCAAATTTATAATGATGAAATTCTTCCTAATAACTATCTATCTCCATCTAACAACGGTGTCCCTATAATAGTTAGTGCTACTGTTAATTCCTTAAAAAAAAATAACATTAGTAATTATTTAAGATTGATATTAGAGCAGACACTAAAAACAGTATTGTCTTAGCAACTACGATTGCCAATAAATAATCCCTAATGTCCATAATCAAGATATGATCTATACCCCCAAAGTTAAAGTAAAAACTTTAGTTTGGGGGTATTTTTTATGACTAAGATTCAAAAGAAATTAAATTGCGTGCGTTAACTGAATATTTTAATGGTCAAGGGAGCTCTCTTAGCATTGCAAATAAATATCAGATAGCACCAAAATTATTCCGAATACTCATTGCAGCCTATCGAACTCACGGTTCTGATTTGTTATTTAACCCGCCTCAGTTAACGCCTAATTTTAGAATTGAGGTTGTTCTGTAAAGAATTTAATCAGATTAAGTATAATTGCATTTGTACGCCAAATAGCGTACAATGTTGTTGAGGTGATGAGAATGGCAAGAATTGAAGCTCGAATTGACGGAACTATTAAAAGTAAAGCCAAAGACGTGTTGGCTAATCACGGTCTAACAATTTCTGATTTTATGCGCATGACACTGACAACAGTTGCTAATGAGGGCTTACCTAAATATTATTCAATCCCTAATCGGCAGTTAAAAGATTCGATCCAAGAAGTTGTTGATGCTTTATCTGGAAAAGAAAAGCTACCCGAAGCACATAGCCTTAAAGAATTAGATCAATTGCTTAGCTCCGATGACGCATTGGAGCCTTCAAAATAAATGACGAAAGTAATTAAATATACCAAAAATTTTAAAAAACAGTTCAAAAAACGGCGTCAAGATCCTAAGTGGCGTTCAGTATTTAAAAGTTCGCTACCTCAAGAGCTTGACTATCAAGAGCGAAGCCCTTGGGAATTTATTATTCAGTGTTTAATTGAAGATAAAACCATTCCGGATTATTTTTATCCGCATGCTTTGGAAGGGCTAAAGGACTTAAAGAAACAAATTAAGCGTCAATTAAATAATGCCAATATGACGGTAATTATTCTAGAATTACATTTTGATGGTCGCAATGGCGACCATTTATTGGTCTATGTGCCAACCGGTAAAACTGTCTTTTTAGCTGGTATTGGCACGCATAGTGAACTATTTGGGTAATATAAAAGGGATACTCATATTGAGCGTCCCTTTTTAAGTTATCCAAAATCAATTTGATCAAGCATGGTTTCTTGACTGGATTGATCCAAACCTAAATAAGCTAACGTCATGGCTTCACTAGAATGATTCAACAAGTGCATGACTAAGCCAATATTATAATTCGATTGCGTGTAGACGCGATAAGCGCCGGTTTTTTTGTCGTGGATAAACGCATTCTGACGCACAGTACCATTTCCGTTGAAGACGTCGGCCAAACGAAGCTTCATAACATCGCTCACGCGTAATAAGGTCGCCTTGCCAACTTGAAAAATTGTGTAATTGGTCCCCTGTCAATAAAATAGACAATTTAAATAGAGACCTTTTTGTCCTATGCCACGACTAAATTTTGAATTTGAGTTTGATACTCATCTTCAAGTTGCTTTGGTGATTTGAATCCACAGTGACTGTGAATTCTAACTGTGTTGTAAAACGTTTCAATGTACTGAAAAACTAGTCGTTTAGCTTCGGAGTATGAATGGATTTTAAACCGATTTATCCATTCACGCTTAATCAAGGCATGAAACGACTCAATGCAGGCATTATCCCAAGGATAAGCTTTCTTTGAATAGCTTAATGTCATGTTAGCTGTAACTTGATTGTAAGCTTCAGACGTAAACTGACTACCACGATCACTGTGCATGATTAATGGCTTGCTAATATGGCGACTGTGCTTAGTCTTTTCAATAAGTGGGATGACATTCGATACCTCCAAGGTTTCAGATAAGTCCCAACCAATGATCCGTCGGGAGTACAAGTCCATAATACTGGTTAAATAAACGAATCCGTCATGAACTGGAATATAAGTGGTGTCAATGCACCAAACGGCGTTTGGTCGCAATGGATTGAACTGCTCGTCTAAAATATTTATTAGCTGTTTATCAAACTTAGAATTGCGAGTGGTAGTCGTCCAAGGGGTTAGGTAAACGGCGTGAATGCCAAGTTCACGCATATACTTACCAACAGTTCGTTCAGCGATCTTATATCCTTTTGAGCGAAGTTCTTGGGTGATTTTGCCGGCACCGTAAATACAAAGGCTTTTGAGCCAAATTGCTTTAATTTCACCTTGAATAAACTTCTTCCGAAGCTTTCGCGGTGATTGGTGATTATGACGCTTTTCTCGTTGATAGTAACCACTTCTTGAGATTCCAACATAATCACACATACCATTGATGGAAGGGTGGGATTCCAAAGCGTGCTGAACGTCCATTTCTTGGTATACCTTTTCGGTAGTTACTTGCTCAGAATCCCGATTGATTTTTTTAACACTTCGATCGCTCCTTCAGCGTCACGAAGTTGACGCTTTAGTCGTGCAATCTCCTTGTCCTTATCGCTGGCAAAATTACCAGAGCCACGGCCAAACTCCCCAGTCTCAGTAAACAGCTTAATCCATTTATGTAATGTACTAGCCCCAATACCTAGATTCTTACTTATTTCATTCATGGTCATGTGATCCTTGTTATCTAAGTAATACTGAACGGCCTGTTCCTTAAATTCCTTGTCATAACTGTGCTTCGTCATTATTTGATCCTCCAATTTACTTCCTTAATTATACTAAATCAGAGTCTCTATTTAACTTGTACACTTTTTATTCTAGGCCCACAATATTATAATTCGATTGCGTGTAGACGCGATAAGCGCCGGTTTTTTTGTCGTGGATAAACGCATTCTGACGCACAGTACCATTTCCGTTGAAGACGTCGGCCAAACGAAGCTTCATAACATCGCTCACGCGTAATAAGGTCGCCTTGCCAACTTGAAAAATTGTGTAATTTCGCCGCCCGGCTTTAAAATTATGAAGTAGGGTATCTTGTACTTCTTTGAGAATATTTGAATCTTTGATAGGTAAGACAATTTGCTGCACGAGCAATAATTTCTTTTACTTTAAAAGTTAATTGGTTGCAGAAATCCAAAAAGCAAACCACAATTATGTGGTACGATGATAAACAAACAGGAGGCAATTATGATGAATGCCAGCATTATTAAAAATAAAACAGTGTCAACACGGGTTACCTCTGATAATTAGTAAGCGAGCCAAAAATAATTTAGCCAAGCAAGGTTTAACTATTCCTGAGTATATTCGATTGTCTTTGGTCAAAGCAGCCAACAATGAAGTTCGCTTGGTCAGTTTTTTTAGATTCTTCTGAAGCTTTGGCAGCAAAGCGAGAGGCCGAAATAGGACAATCCCAAATGAACGGCTCATTGAATGACTTAGATGATTGGATCGATAAGTTAGATGCAATTAAGAGGACAAAGTCTTTCGAACGTGAGTTAAAAAATTAGTAAAAAAACATTTTCCGATAAACGTCTTGATAAAGTGCAACACAAAAGTTAGACAAAATTGAATATTTTTAAACTGCTAAGGCATGTTCCCTGTATTCGCAGGGAGTCATGCCTTTTGTTTTCTGTGATATTCGTCGATTGTTAAACCAATCAATGTAATTCTTTGTGATTTCCTTGAATTCTCCAATATCTTTACACTGTGGAAATCCATTAAGACATTCTGTTTTAAGAAGATGAAAGAAGCTTTCAATTGGCGCATTATCAAGACAGTTTCCCTTACGAGACATGCTTTGTATAAATTTTTTTTCAGAGAGTTTATCGGTATAGTAATTCAATTGATAATGCCAACCTTGATCTGAATGAATTATTGGTTTTATTCCTTCCGGAATATTTTCTGTGAGTTCATCGAGTGTATTCATAATTAGTTTACTGTTAGGACTATTACTTACTTGAAATGCTAAAACTTCCTTGCTTGCTTCGTCAGTAATAGCTGAAACGTAAGCCCACTTAGTATCGGCCAAGCGTACTTGTGTAACATCGGTATGTAATACTTTGAAAGGTACGGTTTCATTAAAATGCTGATGTAGAACGTTACGGGCCACTTTTCCAACTGTACCTTTATAAGATGAATATCTACCATTTCTGTGGCGGTTATAAAGGCTTACTTGAACATTTAATTCATCCATCAAACGACGCACTACGGCGTCTGATAGATGGATATCTAATTTAATGAGCTCTTCTTGAACTGCTCTTATACTAAAAAAATGGACTATTTTTATTCAGTCCGTAAAATGAAAGTATAGGAGTATTTTTATGTCAATTCGTTATTCACAAGATTTCAAAGATTCATTGGTTAAACTTCACCAAGAAGGCCGTTCACTTAAATCATTAGCAGAAGAATTTGGTCCGTCGAAAGATTCTATTGCTATTTGGGTTAAACAAGCTACCCCAATCATGATCAAGGGTCAGTCAAAGACTTTAAAAGACGTCAAGCAACTAGAGAAGCGTCTCGCTATTTTGGAGGAAGAAAACGAAATTTTATCACGCATAGCCTGACAGGCATTGAGCGGCCATCTTACTAGCCAAAAAATAGTCCGTAATGTGGGATTGCCGCTCGTTAACCAATTTTTAGCACAAGGCTACGCGCTTGTGCGTATTTTAAGTGCACTTAAAATCAAACCTAGTACCTATTACAACTGGCGCCATTGGCAGCCCAGTCGACAAGAAAAGCGTAGAAAACTTCTTACTTGATCTATTATACAAGGAAATTGAGCGATGCCCAAGTAAAAGAATGATTTGCATTGAATGAGAAACGAATGATCAAGATATTTACTGAACTTGGTTGTATATATTACTGTTAAAGTGATACCGCCACGGCAGATTTCCCTGTTTGGTGGTATTATTTTGCTCTTCCAATATTGTAATTCTCAATAATTACATTTGACATTTTATGAATTACCTGATATGATTGCACCATTCCATAAAGTAATTCACGAGAATAACAGGAGAAGCGAATGAAATTTACAAAAAGTAAGCTTGGTAACCTTGCGGATTTTACCACTGGGATCTTATTACCAAGAATCAAAGATCCTATTGATGAAAAACCTAGTCAGAGAATGATATACAATCCATTGTCGAGGTCAGTTAGATATATCCATGGTGATTCTGAGTTGCCGTTAATCACCACAGATCAAATTGGAATTTCAATGCTGCAACGAGAAGCCTATCTAGTGGAGAAAAAAGCTTTTGTAGACGAGCAAATATTGACTGCAAACTTTACCGCAGCAACACTAGATAGTCGAGTAAAACAAAGTTACTTTGTTTGGTGGTTTAACCACAGTATTGAAGCACAACGTCAACTGGAAGCATTGGGACAGCTAGGACGTCGAGTAATATTAAAAGATTTACGTGAAATGACTATTTCTATACCAAACTTGTCGTTGCAACATGACATTGGGGAACTTTATGTTCTGAGTCAAAAACGATCAATAGCGTTAAAACGAAAGGCTGATTTGACTGAAGAACAAGTACTACAATTCATTAGGCAGCATATGATGGAGGAAGGTTAACTATGGATTATTCACAATCAGTTGAAACAGCGAAAAGAGCTATCTTGAGTATTAGCAGTCAATACCGGGACCTATTTGACGCTAATTCGATTGTAACAACTTTATTTGATCTCGTTTATTTATACGAAATAAATCCAGCGTATGCTCAACTCCTTAAGCAGAAGGGCATGCATATTGAGGCACTTAACAAGCAGCTACATGCTATTGCTAAATCTGATGAAACTCAATTGGCAGTAATTGAAGATCTTAATGAAAGCATTCAACGGATATTGTTGCTAAGAATCGGTAAGGACAAGCAACTGCAAGTCTTTAATGAAATTTGTGAAAGCACATTACGTTTAGTTAGACAACAATCTGATCGCTTTGTATTACTTAAAGCCATGCAAGATGCATACGTTGACCTTGAATCAAGGCTAAATGGGAGAACTAATACGCCTGATCAGATTAATGTTCTGATGGCTCAGTTAGCAAATCTATCTTTTGACGGGGACGAACCAGTTAGAATATATGATTCTACTTCTGGATGGGGCGGCTCTTTACTTGAAATGAGACGTGTTATACCAAATTCACGGAAAGTTAGATTGTTAGGACAAGAGTTAAATGCCAAAGCATATCTTTTCTGTGAAATGGTGCTAGGCCTATTAGACGATGACAATACAAGTCATGCACTGAATAATGGTGATGCACTTGTTGCCGATTGGCCATTTGGTGATTCAGGTGCCGACGTTATTATTAATGATCCACCTTACTCAATGAGGTGGAATCCAGACCCCAACCTTCTTGAAAGGGGTATTTATCATAAAATTGGAGTACTACCACCAAAATCTAGAGCAGACTTCGCCTTTGTACTGCATGGACTGGCCCATTTAAATGACAATGGAACAATGGTGATTCAGTTACCGCAGGGTGTTCTATTCAGAGGATCAGCGGAAGCAAAAATTCGTCAGTACTTGCTTGAACGCAACTATATTGAAGCAGTGATTGGTTTGCCAGCTAATTTACAAAGCACAACTGCAATCCCAACTATGATTTTAGTATTACGGAAGAATCGAAAACGCAAAGACGTATTGTTCATTGATGCAAGTGATGATGAGGTTAAAAAAGCACGTTCACGTGATTTGTTGTCAACTTCAGCAGTTAACAAGATTGTTGAGACATATCACAAATTCGTTAGCATTCAGCGATATGCGTATGTAGCTACACCGAAAGAGATCATTGAAAATGATTATAATTTAAACATTCCACGCTACGTAGATACTTATATCCCGCCTAAGCTAATTGCTGTGTCTGAGTTGGAAAATAAAATAGTAAAGATCGATCAGCAATTATCAACCCTAGAAGCTGATAGCCGACTTATCATGATGAAGTATCAGTAGAATAGTGCAACTGTAAATGTATTAGTTTTTAGAAGTTTAACATTTAAAGAAAAACATTGGAGGAACTATTAATGCCAGTAAAGAGTAATGAATTAGGAATTGAAGACAAACTGTGGAGTGCAGCAGAAAAGTTACGAGGCTCAATGGACGCATCAACGTATCGAAACGTTGTTTTGGGATTGATTTTCTTAAAATATGTATCAGATACATTTGAAGAATTGCATGCAGAATTGTTAGCTTCTAATTATCCAGAAGAGGCAGAAGAACGCGATAGTTACGATGCTAAAAATGTTTTTTGGCTACCTTCAGAGGCACGTTGGTCAGTAATTGCCGCCGCTGCTAAAACACCAGAAGTTGGCACTACAATTGATAAAGCAATGACTGCAATTGAGCGTGAGAACTCTAGTGTAAAAGGGGTCTTACCTAAAAATTATGCTTCGCCAGATTTAGCTAAGGAAAATCTGGGTGAGGTCATCGATTTGTTCTCGGACGTTCAGGTTGGAAATGAAGAATCTCGAAAAAATGACGTATTAGGCCGCGTATACGAATTCTTTTTGCGTAAATTTGCAACTAATGGAGATGGTGAATTCTATACGCCGCGTTCCATTGTTAGAACACTCGTCGATATGATTGAACCGTTTAAAGGCTCGATCTATGATCCTTGTTGCGGTTCTGGTGGCATGTTTGTGCAATCTGAAGAGTTCGTACGTGAACACCAAGGAACTATTCTAGACTTGTCTGTTTATGGACAGGAATGGAATCCAACCACTTGGCGCTTAGCTAAAATGAATTTAGCTATTCATGGCATTGATAACAACTTAGGCCCTCGTAATGGTAATACACTATTAAATGATTTACACAAGGGCGAACGCTTTGATTTTGCCTTAGCAAATCCGCCATTTAACGTAAAAGACTGGGGAGCTGAAAAGGTTATTGACGACTCACGCTGGCGCTGGGGAACTCCTTATAATGGAAATGCCAACTATGCTTGGATTGAACATATCTTGAGTAAATTGACCCCAGATGGCAAGGCTGGCATCGTCCTAGCTAATGGTTCCTTATCAACATCGACTAGTGATGAAAAGGCTATTCGCCAAGAGCTGCTCGAGGATCATAAAGTGGATGCCATTGTGGCAATGCCAAGCCAAATGTTTTATTCCGTATCTATTCCAGTTTCTTTATGGATATTTGATATGAATCAAGCATCGCCTAATGAACGTGACCGCCAGGGAGAGACTTTGTTTATTGATGCTCGTGAATTGGGATCAATGACAGATCGAACCCATCGCGAATTTACGCGCGCTGATATTAATAAGATTGCCAATACCTATCACGCTTATACGGGAACCTCTAAAAAAGCGTATCAAGATGTCCCCGGCTTTTGTAAAGCTGAAAAGTTGGAGAATATTAAGGCTAATGATTATGTTCTAACACCTGGTCGGTATGTCGGATTAGCTGCAGAAAAGCAAATGTCAGAAGAAGAGTTTGATGCTGAAATGACAAAGTTAAGCGATGAATTGAAGAAACAGTTCGATAAGAGTGATCAGTTGCAGAACAAGATTTTGAAAGTTTTAAGAGGTATTGGGTATGGAAAATAAAACTTTATTTGGGGAGCTTCCACTAGGTTGGAAGCATGTGGCTTTGTCAGATGTTACCACGTTTATTAGCCGGGGACGCCAGCCTAAATATATTGCCTCTGTGGAGGGGATTCCCGTTATTAATCAAAAGATGATTCGTAATTTTACGATTGATTATCGTTACGTAAAATATAACGACGCTAAGAAGAATATTAATAAAAGTGTATTTATTAAAATTGGTGATACCTTAGTAAATTCTACTGGCGTAGGAACGGTAGGAAGGTCAGCGTATATCAGTATTGATCCTATGCGACCGACATTTGTTGACTCTCACGTAACAATAGTCCGTCCTGATACTGCTATTGTTGATCCGAAATTCATGTCAGTTGTTCTTAGCAGTGATGTTTATTCGAATTATATGGGATCAACTCTTGCACAGGGAAGTACAGGTCAAGTTGAGTTATCACGCCAAAAATTAAGCAAAATGTGTATTCCTTTTCCACCATTGAATACACAACATTTAATCGGAACCATTTTTGATTTGATCGATCAAAAAATTAAACTTAATCATCAGATCAACAAGAACTTGCTGAAACTAATTGATAATATATATCTTCGAGAATACTTTGCTAATTCACAAGTTGTGTTAGCTGACCATGTAGCTTTATCTGATTTAATACAAACTAAGACAAAGACTTTCAATCCTAAGAAAACATCTGAGACATTGGTAAACCATTTTAGCATGCCTGCCTTTGACGAGGATCAGTACCCCATTATTGATAAAGTGACTAGTATTAAAAGTAACAAGAATATTGTTGAGCCATTTTCGGTGCTGGTTTCGAAGATGAATCCACAGGTAAAACGTGTTTGGTTGCCCAATATTTCTGATAAGATTCTTAATGTCGCTTCTACAGAGTTTTTGACTTTTACCGCTGATTCTGCGGAAATGCAGGCTTTTATCTTTGCAATAGTTAATAATAAATCCTATAAGCAGTTTCTGATGTCAAATACAACCGGATCAACAAATTCACGGCAACGTGTGTTACCACGAGTGGCTTACTCCTTCGAGATTGCATTCAATAGAATAAAAGCCGAAAGACTTGGGGAATTACTAGTACCCTTTCTTGAGAAAATCAAATTGACAAAATCTGAGATCCAAAGACTGAAAAAATTGCGTGCTCTCTTATTGCCTAAACTCCTATCGGGAAGTATTAATCTATCTAGTATGGAGGAGGCGATGAAGAATGCCTAAAAGTCAGTCATTTACTAATGAACAAGATGTTGAAGAAGAAGCAATTGACCTTATTGTCTCTCTTGGCTACACAGATTTACGCAGTGCTGAGTATAACCGGCCCAATATTCAGGTAGATAGCGAACGCGATAATGACCATCAGAAAATTGTACTTGAGCCAAGACTAATGGCTGCATTCAAACAAATAAATCCTGGTCTGCCGAATTTTGTTTATACAGAAGCATTGCGTCAGTTTAAAAGCATTCCAGACGGACCAGATTTAATGGCAAATAACCATCATTTCCACAAGTTACTGATTGAAGGCGCATTAGTAACTGAAAACAAAAATGGACAACCACACACTTATTCTGTAAAGGCAGTTGATTTTAACAATATTGCAGTCAATGATTTCATGGTGACAAACCAGTTCACAGTGAAACAAGGAGGCCATAATCGCAGACCTGACATTACGATCTTTATTAATGGATTACCTGTAGTGACTTTTGAGCTTAAGAACCAAGCTAACGAGAATGTTGGGATTGAAGATGCTTATAATCAATTACAGACCTATAAGCAAGACATTTCTGATTATATGGCCTACAACGAAGTCCTAATTGCTTCTGATGGCGTTAATGCAAGAACAGGCTCCCTTTCAGCCGGGTTTGATCGGTTTATGCAATGGCGATCACCAGATCATCGCGATTCTGATTTGCCGGATTCATATGAACTGGAAACTATGATTACCAATATGCTGAAACCCGCTGTCATTCTAGACTTAATTCAGAATTTTATTATTTTTGAATCTAATGACGCGAAAACATCTAAAATCTTGGCAGCCTACCATCAATATTACATGGTTAATAAGGCAGTGGCTCGTGCTGCTAAGACTTTGCAAGACCCAAAAAATAATCGCATCGGTGTCGTGTGGCACACACAAGGATCAGGTAAATCGTTGTCAATGGTCTTTTTCTCAGGGATTGTCAGCCGAAAAATCGGGAATCCAACAATATTGGTCATCAATGATCGCAACGATCTGGATGATCAACTGGAACAAACCTTTTCAGCAGCGCATGATTATCTACGGCAAACACCTAAGCAGGCTAAGTCACGGACAGATACACGTGATCTGCTAGCAACCAATAGTGGAGGTATCATCTTTTCCACCATTCAGAAGTTCTCACCTGAAGATGGTGAAGATGCTATGCCAGTATTAACTAACCGTAGTAATGTCATTGTCATATCAGATGAGGCACACCGTTCGCAATATGGTATGAAAGCTCGTTATACCAAAGACGGAGTTAGATATGGTTTCGCACAATATTTACGTGATTCGTTGCCAAATGCTTCGTTTATTGGCTTTACAGGAACACCAATTAATATCGATGATAAGTCCACAACGGGAGTATTTGGTGATTATATCGATATTTATGACATGACACAGTCAGTTCGTGATCACACAACCGTTCGAATCTTTTATGAGAATCACGTTATTCCCTTAGCCGCTGACCCAGAAGTACAGCATAAGTACGAAGCTTTAATAGACGAAGCAGGGCAAGACGATCCTGAAGTTACTGATGATCAGAAAAGAAAAGCTGATTTTACCAGCTTGGAACGGTTAGCTGGGGCAACTAGCCGTTTAAAGACTTTAGCAAAGCATTTTGTGCATCATTTTGAGGCTCATCAAGCAGTACAATTTGGCAAAGCTATCATAGTTGAAACGTCAAGGCGCAATGCAGTTAAACTTTTTAATGAGATTGTTAAGTTGCGGCCACTGTGGTATTCAGATGATTTAACTAAAGGAAAAATCAAAATTGTTATGACATCAGATACCGCTGCTGACGGTCCTGAATTAGCCAAGCATCATACTAATGCTAAACAGCGAAGAGCCCTCCAGCAAAGGATGAAAGATGATAATGATGAACTAAAAATCGTTATTGTCGTAAATATGTGGCTAACAGGTTTTGATGCGCCTTCGGTTAATACAATGTATGTTGATAGACCAATGCATGGGCACAATTTGATGCAGGCTATTGCACGAGTTAATCGAGTTTTTCGAGATAAAGACGGCGGACTAATTGTTGATTACATTGGGATTGCTGATAGTTTAAATCAAGCGCTTAGACATTATTCTAAAAATGATCGTGATCAAGCTGGAATTAACGTTGATAAAGCAGTGTCATTAATGAAATCTAAGTACGATATTATCATCAATGATTACCTGTATGGTGTTAATTATAGTGGCTACAATAGTGATATACGTGGTAAGCGTCAAGAATCTTATCGATTAGCACTTGATGCTGTAGTTAGCTTAGATAAAGAACAGCAAAAAAAGTTTGCGGATACTGTGGTGCAACTACAAAAAGTTTACGCACTTGTGGTAACAAGCAAGCAGGCACAAGCAATTTCTTCAGAAATAGCTTTCTTTAGTGCTGTCAAAAGTGCATTGATGAAGATTATGCAAGCAGTGAGTCCACATGATAATCCTGTCACAAATCGAGAACTAAATTTGCGATTAGATCAGCTTGTAAACCAATCAGTAATAGCTAAACAGCCTGTTGATTTATATAAAGAATTAGGGCTTGAACGACCAGAACTAAGTTTACTGTCCGAAAATTTTTTAGATAGTATCCAAAATATGCCAGAACAAAATTTGGCAGTGAAGTTATTAGAGCGATTGCTTAAGGGTAAAGTTAAAGCATTGACTAAGGTTAATCTGATCCAATCACGGAGGTTTGGTGATATGCTTGAAAACAATATTGAAGCATTAAATCAACGTGGGGTGACGACTGAGATTGTTATTCGAAAATTGATTGAATTAGCTAAAAATATGCAGGAAACAGAAGCAGCTGGCGAAAGCTTAGGACTGAGTGCCAATGAACAAGCGTTTTACGATGCATTATGTGATCAAAAGACCGCTGTGCAAGTCATGGGTGAAGATACGTTACAAGAAATTGCCAAAGAATTGGTAGGAACTGTGCGTAAATATGCATCTACTCCTGACTGGGTTCAAAGGAAGACGACACAAGCCGCTATGCGGCAAGCTGTCCGCCGTATGTTAAAAGATCATGGGTACCCGCCAACATTTGCACCTGCTGCAGTAGATACCATTATTGAACAGGCACAGACAATGGCATTTGAAAATCACAACTAGATACATTCATATGAACAGATAATTTCGTGCAATCATGTTATTGATAAGTAGCAAATTACAAAATAGGTGAAAACATACCTAATAAAAATTGGAGAGTGATTACAATGATTAAACATCAAGTATTTTTCAGCTTTGAATATAATAAAGATAATTGGCGGGCTAGTCAGGTGAAGGAAATGGGAGCTGTAAGTTCATCATCTACGTTTTCTTCAAACGATTGGGAAGAAGTCAAGCAAAAAAATGACGCAGCAATTAAAAAGTGGATCGATGACCAAATGGCAATGAGGGCATGTTTAGTCGTTCTTGTAGGGAAAACTACTTCGTCAAGAAAATGGATTAAATACGAAATTGAACATGCAATGTCTTTAAATAAGGGGATTGTTGGCGTATATATTCATGGGCTTAAAGATATATTAGGAAACCAGACCACTAAAGGCGCAAACCCTTTTTACAACGTACAAACAATTAATGGTGATCGACTTTCGAAATATGTTCAATGTTATGATACTCCCTACTCTACTAGTAAGTATGTTTATTCTGACATCGAAGAGAATTTGCCAGATTTAATAGATGAAGCAATTAATAATCGCTTTGATTATTGAAATGAATTTTATGAATCAACCAAGTGTTGTTTAAACATCTTTAAATGATGCTGATTACTTTCAGGAGGGGATATCAAGAATGGCAGATATTATTGGTGAAATTTCAAAGGAAGATTTTGTTAAGGGATATGCATTAAATATTCAAAAAAAAGAAGCAGCTATTTTTGTCGGTGCAGGGACATCTATGCCTTCTGGAAACCTCAGTTGGATGGAGCTTATAAAACCTCTTGCTGATGCTTTGCAAATTAACATAAATTCTTACAACGATTTAGTGGATATTACTCAATACTTCTTGAATGACCAAGCAGGTAATCGTAACTTTATTAATGACAGAATTTTAGACTCCATATCTGATCAGCAACATGATAATAAAACGTTACAGGCAATTGCTGAATTGCCGGTTTCTACCTTTTGGACAACTAACTATGATCACCTACTAGAAAAATATCTTGAAAAATCTGGCAGAAAAGTAGACACCAAAAGGAATGATGCTTCTCTTACAAATAGTATTAGGGGGCGCGATGCTACTGTGTTTAAAATGCACGGTGACAAAGATGACGTTAATGATACTGTAATTACTAGAGATGACTTTATGAGCTATGATGAAAAGCACCCCAACATGTCCACCGCACTACGTGGAGATTTTATTAATAAAACCTTTCTTTTTATTGGTTATGGCAGATTGTAAAATTTAAGTTGAACATTTAAGTGGACAGAAAAAACCATCAAGGTCTTTACTGGTGTTGCCACACAATCCATTAGAAAGAAGGACCTTGATGAGCACCACTATTTTATCATTCCAGAACCGTGTTGTCATTGAAACGCTTCATAATGAAGGACGTTCCTTGCGATACATCGCTAACTACTTAGGCTTTAGTAAGACCACCATCTTTAACGAACTTCACCGGCTAAATAGTGAGTACCAGGCTGGGCTAGCGCAAACTGACTTTGAACGAAAGGTTAGTCAACGGGGGCGGAAGTCTTCGCTCACTAAAAAACTTAAACACTTGATCGAGGGAAAGATTCAAGTCCAGAAGTGGTCCCCTGAACAAGTTGCCCATGTGGTGGGGATTGCCTACAAGACGGTCTATAACTGGATTGATCAAGGATGGCTTGATATACAGTTGACCGATTTGCCTGATCATGGAATTCGTCGTCATCGTGCTAAAGAAAAGCGTGGTACGTTCAATCACGGCCGCTCCATTGAGGATCGGCCTCATAAAGTCGAAACTCGCCAGTAATTCGGCCACTTTGAAGCTGATACCGTACTTTCTGGTAAACGTAAAGGTCAAGCTGTGGCTACTTTTGTGGAGCGTAAGAGTCGCCTGACAATTGTTAAACGGCTCCATGGTCGCGACAGTCAGTCCATGACTCAAGCCGTACTTGAACTAGCTAGTCAACTTCAAGACAAGCTCAAGACGCTTACCGTAGATCATGGTAAAGAGTTCGCTAACTATCAGACAATTGAACGGCGAACTGGTACACAGGTTTATTTTGCCCATGCCTATTCACCGCATGAAAGAGGCAGTAATGAGAACCGTAACCGAGTTTTGCGGCGCTTTATTCCCAAAGGCCAAGCCATTGAAGAACTAAGTGATCACCAATTGGTTCAAATTAATTGGTATTTGAATTCACGGCCACTTAAATGTCTTAATTGGCATACACCAATCGAGATCTTCTTGCTTAATTTACGTCATTAAATTCGTTCAAGTTATTTCTTGCAATCTGCCTTATAGTTTTAATGATCCTAATTTAAACTATATTCTAGGAAAGGTAAAGAGAACAAATACTACAAATCAACGGCGACATTTTTGTATTGTTAAAAGAATTCAGAAAAATGATCCTATATATCAAGATAATGATCAAAAGTTTCAGCAGGATGAAGTATTGCAAAAATATAAAGTGGCTGATTTAAATGGTTATGGAATAAAAACGGTGTTTGTTGACTCTTATGATGAGATACCTAGTATTCTTCAAGACATAAAATTAAAATCACTTTGTAACAATGTTTTTATATCTGGAAGCATTGAGGACTACAAAGACTTCGATAAATCAAGTGCAGACAAATTAATATTTAAGTTAGCTTACTCTTTAGTTGAAAAAAACTTTAAAGTTATTTCTGGTTTCGGTTTAGGGGTTGGCGATAATGTTATAAACGGTGCTTTACAAGCAATTGATGACTCTGATCATAGGTCCTTAGATGATAATCTAAGCCTTTTCCCTTTTCCGATGGCAGATACTAATGAAAGAACTGATGAGATAAGAGCGCGTTGGGCAAAGTATAGAAACAAAATAATATCTGAATCAGGCATTTGCTTATTTCTATTTGGAAACAAAAAAACAGTCGATGGTAAGACTGTTCTTGCCGATGGTATGATGGAAGAATTTGAAATAGCCAAATCAATGAATAAATTCATAATTCCCGTTGGCTTCACAAAATCTGTAGCTCAAAAATTATGGGATAAATTTAACCATGAGTTGCCAAATTATTTAAATCCAAAGGATTTTCAGAAACTTGAAAAAATTACAGAAATATCAGAAAAATCAATAAATGAATCTGTTCAGACCATTTTGAAATTGATTGAACAACTTAACCCTCAAAATAGCTAAGATGAAAAATAACAAGTCGATCAAGTAACAAACGCTAAAGAAAAAGATATTAAAAAAGTACCAGTTGCAGAATTTAACAAAACTTACTTAAAACTGCAAAATGATTTACAACAAACTGCTAATCAAGCGTAAAAAAATCAATTAAAGAATCAGCTTAATGACGTACACCAAGAAATAAGCAACCGTACACAAAACCAGTTAAAAGATTTTGCTAAACAGAATCCCAAAATCAAGTAATCTACACCAAAGGTTAACCAAGTCATGACGCGTTAACCAATTTTTATAAGCCATGTTGTAATGTGAGCAAGAAAAGGAAGTCTCGCATGAACAAGTCTTTCCATGTGAAGCCGTGTAAGGTAGTTGCAGATTTTAATGATATTTGATAACCGCTAGTTTGCCAGAGCTAAGGTGTTTATTTTTTGTTGGCTTTTAATCAGCTCAACAATTAAGGTCACGATAAAAGTACGAAAGTTAAAGTTAATACGGACACTTGAGCTACTCCTTTCGTTAGAATTTATGGTTTTAAGGAACTCTCCAATCAGGGAATAGACACTGCCTTAATCCTTCTATAAACTTTAATTATACAAAAAGCTGAAGGGCAAAGCCAATTGTCTTCTCAAAGTATCTAAATTTATTATTACTGGGAGTGTTAGATTTTGAAATTTCAATTGAAAAATCTTAAATTTGAAAAATGGTGCACTGGCATTATATTTTTAATTTTAGTCATTTTTTTGCTAATTAACAACAAAGAAAAATTGGGGGTAGGTTCCATATTGTCTGTCCTTATCAGTCTGATTTCGGCAAATTTTCTGTTTCTTCAAAATAAATATAGTGATACTGTTGACAAAATAAATGGCATAAAACCTATATGGAAAATTTTAGCTGTTGATTCGGAAGTAGAGTATTTTTCATTAGACAAAAGCAAATCGGTTTTAGATAACGTTAGATATTATTCATTAATAGTAAATGACCAACATAAAATTGAGTCTATAAATAAACTGAACAACAAAAAAGATGAACTAATAGAATTTTATTTCTCTCCGAATGCACTTGTAGAAAGTGAAACAGTTTACGATATTTCGGACTCTCCTTTGTTCAAGAGAAATGGTTCAGCCAGTTTTGAAAGCTTAAATGTATATAAAGACGTTAATAAATATAAGTTAGTTACTATTATCAAGGCAATGACGATATTTGGTGACGAGACATACTTCTTTGAGGGAGACGAATTGTCTGGAGGACTTACTTTAATAAAAGGGAAGTTAAAACCATATTCTGGTAATTGGGATCGAACTAGCTGTGGGGATGAAAAAAAAGAACGAGCTGAAAATTACATAAAAGAGATTATAAAAAAACAAAAAGAAAACATCAAAAAACAAAATATGACATCTACCACTATTACCACCACCACCACAACAACTACAAAATAATTAACAGTTAGGTCACTAGGGTATATCCTAGTGGTCTTACTTGTCTGCACGAGCTGCTTCAATTTGCAAGAGTTCAATAGCATTGTCCAAAATTATCAATCAACTAGCAAACAGAGGGCCTTAAGCAAAACTACTGAACATTGCTTAAGGCCCTCTGTTTGCTACGTATTATCTAAGTTTATGCATTGTTTCTGCCATAATCCAATGAATGAATTTTAAATTACTGATGAAGAATATAAACATTATGACTACAACGATAATCCATTCCCATAGCGGAGCTTTTGTTAATGTGACTAAGCTGTATAAGTAAAAAATTGTTATGGGTAATTCAATAATTGCGGTTATAGCTCCAGGAACATAAGCACGTTTATTAAAGACAAAAACTAAGTGCATGATCAAATGAAACAGATACGGTAAAATTGCAGTGGCAACTAGTAATGGTGAGCCCATGATATAGGCGACTGCTGCGAGCAGTAAATAAATACAAAATTCTTCCCAGATTCCAGCCGCTAAAATATCTGAACGATTCACTCCACCAAACAGCACACGCCCGTTAATTTTGGGATTATGATCTTTCAACCAATATGGGACAGATACTAACTCTTCAAAATCATGGAACATAAATAACAATGGCAATATCCAATAAGAACTAAAATTAATCATTTTATGGCCCTCCTGCTAGTATTATATTATGTTGATGCGAATCTTTGAATATAATGGAAACATGTGCCACTGAAAGGAGTTTTTGTGCCATGTCTCGGACAATGATTATTGAAGAGTCTAAAAATGCTTTTATTGAGGCCTTGTTTCAACTACTGAAAAGCGAATCCTTTGAACATATTACAGTCAAACAGTTGACATTAGAATCGGGTTATTCCAAAAGGACTTATTATCGATACTTCAAAACTAAAACAAAAATTTTAGATATAGCATTTTGTAAATATCTCACTAGCTATCATGATTACTTACTAAAATCTTCCATTACACCGGATACTATCCCTAAACATTTTCTTGAATTTATTTGGCCCCACCATGACAAAATTGAATTGCTAGCTAAAAATGATCTCTTAGTTCCTTTGCTAACAAGACATATTCAAACCATTGTAGCGCTTCCCCTGAATGTAAATGTCCCTTGGCGAAAAGGCAGTTTGAATAACCAGCATTATGAGTACATGCTAACGTACTCAATTGGTGGATTCGGTGTTTTAATGGATACGCTTTTTAAGAAGAGTGCTCCCTTATCTCCAGATCAAATTAGCAAAGCTTTAAGCAGGGCATTGAAAGAGATTGCTATCCAAGTTGATATGAAATAGTTAAAAAATACCATACGTTCAGGGTTTCTAACTGACATTTAGCCTTTATAACTATATCAGAGTGATATTTGTAATCAGTAGATGTTTTTAGTGTGCTAATAATTAGCGTATTTTTTCTCATTTCAACACGATAATTAACATGGACTTGGTAAAAGAAGAGAATAAGCAAGAAGAAAATGTGCCACAACTTAACAGTTGTGGCCTCTTTTTTGATGCTGTATAATTAAAGGGTTAGAACCATGTCATTACTTAATGACATAAGTAAGGAGATAAAAAGATGAAATATGGCTATGCG